>VBHV01000527.1 GCA_005881995.1 Chloroflexota bacterium
GTGCGCCTGCAGTCAATCGCGCGCCAGGTCATCGCCGAGTATGAAGGACGCATTCCTGATACCATCGATGAGCTGCGGCGGCTCAAGGGCATTGGCCGCTATACTGCTGGTGCGATTGCTTGTTTCGCCTATCGCAAACAGGTTGCCACCGTTGATACAAACATCTATCGTGTGCTGCACCGCATCTTTCTTGGGCTGGAACACCCCGAAGCGCAGATCAATAATGACCAGATGCTCAGGCTTGCAGAATCGGTCATGCCAGCTGGCGAGGCATACAACTGGAACCAGGCGCTTATGGATCTGGGCGCGACGATCTGTACCAGCGCCAACCCGCGGTGCGTGAGCTGCCCTTTGCAGGAAACGTGCGCAGCCTACACCGAGATGAGCCAGTACAGCCTTTTTCCAGGCGGCCCGGTACTGCGCCAGCTGCGCAAGGTTGCAGAGAAGAAAGTGCCCTACCAGGCGCAGCCCTTTACCAGCACCAACCGTTATTTTCGTGGTCGCATCGTCGATCACCTGCGCTCGCTTTCTCCTGGACAACGTATGACGCTGGCTGCGTTAGGACCACGCATCAAACCACAGTTTCATGAGGATGACCTGCCCTGGCTACAAAAGTTGGTGAATGCGCTGGCAAAAGATGGGCTGGTGGATGTGCATGAAGATGGGGTACGGTTGCCTTGATTGGTTATTCTTTCACCTGCGTGTTATTGTATGAGTAGGACTCTATTGGTTCTCTTGACGCAATCGGCTATACTAAGGGCTGATAATTGCGCATTCTTTTGATAACATTATTCAATCTATATTTGGGAGGAGCGTAGCGTTGCAACTCAATAGTTTCGATGATATTTCACGAACTCACCGTCATATTTTTCTTTCGCCGCATTTTGATGACGCTGTGTACTCCTGTGGGGGCACGATAGGAGTTCAGGTGAGCGATGGCCTGCGTCCGCTGGTCATTACTGTTTTTGGGGGTGCGCCTACTTCACCGCTTCAATTAAGCCCGTTCGCTGCGAACATTCACAGGACAATGGGCTTCCAGCAAGACGCGCAGGCGGCAGTGGCAGCACGGCGCCGCGAAGATGCCGCAGCCCTCGATTACCTACGCGCCGATTATCTCTGGCTTGATTATCCAGATGCTATTTATCGTGGAACACCCCCGTACTATACGTCGGATCTTCAACTAGTCGGGGGTCATGTGCATCCTGGTGATTTGTGGATTGATAAAGAGCTGGCTCAAAACCTTGTAGCCCTGCATGAGCGGCTGCCCGATGCCGTCTGGTATGCCCCCCTTGCAGTAGGTAGACATGTCGATCACCAGATTGTGTGTTCCGCCGCTGACCGCCTGATCCAGCGCGGGGCCAACGTTAAACTCTACGAAGACTTCCCTTACGTTACCGATGAAGGAGCGTTGGAAGAGCGGCTCAAGGATTTTGGCGGCACGCTCGAACCGGCATTGGTGGAAATGTCCGAGATGCTTCCCCTGCGCCTGGAAGCTGCCGGGATGTATACCTCGCAGACAGGCCTGAATTTTGAGCACAAGGCATCGATGCCCAAGTTAATGGAAACTTATACCTATAGCATTCGCCCCGTCCACACGGTACACCTGGAACGATACTGGACGGTCGAGTAATTTGACTTTATAGAAGATAAAAAGCATGTGAGGGGTTGTTGGTAGATGAAGGGGATTGAAGGTTTTACGCTCGGACGCTACGAATTGCGCCGACGCGTCGCCCAGGGTGGCATGGCCGAAGTGTACCTGGCGTATGATCGTCGTGTGCGGCGCCAGGTCGCTATTAAGGTACTCTATGGGCGAGACGAGGCGTTTGTGCGGCGATTTGAGCGTGAAGCATTGGCGGTAGGCACACTCTCCCATAATCACATCCTGCCCCTGTATGACTTCGGGGAACAAAGTCCCTGGTACTACCTGGTCATGCCCTATGTCGAGGGCGGCACCCTGCGCGATTACCTGTTGAAACGCAAACGGCTCACACTGGATGAAGCCGCCAGTTTTGTTGACCAGATCGCTTCCGCACTCCAATATGCTCACGATCACGGCATGGTGCATCGCGATGTCAAGCCCTCGAATATCCTCCTGCGCCAGGATGGATATGCTTACCTCGTTGATTTCGGATTGGCAAAAGCCATCATGGGGGCGGAGGCACTGACAGGCGCGGGAGCTATGGTAGGCACGCCCGAATATATGGCCCCCGAACAATCCAACGGCGAAAGCGATTCTCGCAGCGATATCTACTCGCTGGGCGTGATTCTCTACCAGATGCTCACCGGGCGCGTCCCCTTTATGGCTGAGACCCCGGTAGCCATTTCCCTGAAACATATTCAGACTCCGCCGGTCTCGCCGAGTACGCTGAACAGCGACATTCCGCCATCGATTGAGGAGGTCATCCTCAAGGCCATGGCAAAGGACCCCAATGCACGGTACCAACGCGCCCAGGAGCTATCCACTGCTTACTGGCAAGCGCTACAGACAGCCTGTGAGGCTCACTCTGAGGAAACAGGGGCAGCGATAACAGACCAGGAAACGCAACCGGACGCGCCCGCCATAACACTGGTGCTGGAAGAAACCCGGCAAATACTGAACACGCGCCAGGGGCCTCCCATTCTGCCATTACTTGTGCCGCTGACGGCAAAACCGGGCATAACATCGCAGGGACTGGCGTCTACCTCGTTGCCTAAACGCTTGATGAAGAAAAGACACCACCTGCGCTCCGCTTTGATTGCACTGGCGTGCCTGCTGTCGATTATGTTGGCTCTCCCGCTTGGCCTGTTTACATGGCAGGCGCATCGCTCTCAGCCAAATGCGTCAGGCCAGCATGAACAAACGCCAACCAATGCATCACGATCCTGGTTAACGGCCACTGCTGAAGTTCAGGCAACCCTTCAAGCGACGCTCGCAGCGCAGGCGCGCGCTCAGGCAACGGCAGGCATCACCACGTCCATCGGGACGGGCAAGGCGCTCTATGCCGATGACTTGACCGCGCCAGGTGGAGGCTGGATCGATGACGGCTCTCAATGCTTCTTCTCTCCCCAGGGGTACCATGTGCGTACCTTCGTCGCGCGGGAGGTGGCATGGTGCTACTCCAGCCAGCAGCAGTACGCCAATATGGTGATTACCGCGCAAGCGCAATTGCTGCATGGAGGTATCTACGGCCTGGTCTTCCGTCTCAATCCCGGCAAGCGCGAGTTTTATGTGCTGGAGATCAACAGCCGGGGTGAGTATCGCTTTGTACGCGCCATCGGTAACGACCCGCTCAACTGGCTCACGCTGATCGACTGGACACCGTCTAGCGCCATTCGAAGCGGCTATGGTGCCACCAATACTTTTTTGGTTGTGGCAGCAGGGTCGCAGTTCCGGTTCTATATGAATAAGCAGCTGATTGTGACGACGTTTTCGGATTCGGCTTATACTTCGGGCATGATCGGGTTTCTGGTGGGTGGCGATAGTTCGGGGGGGACCGAGGCAGTGTTTAGTAATGTGTGGGTGTTTGCGAAGTGAAGGCCAAAAAGGGCTACTTTTAGATATTCAGATGCCAAAAGGAATACAAATTCCAAAATGTGTGTTATAATTAGTGAACGTTGTAAAGTGCATAGTTGCTAGGAGTAGAATGTCTATTGTAAGCCGCGCGATACACGGAATTTTAGTGGGTGTAACACCCAGGAATTGAGTAAGAAACATGGCAATGGCCGACCAAACCTTGTATTGTCGCGACTGTAATGCAGAATTTACCTTTACGGTTGGTGAGCAGGAATTTTATGCGAGCCGGGGATTGACAAATTCTCCGAGTCGCTGTCCATCGTGCCGCGCTGCACGTAAGCAGTCTGGCGGTGGATATAGTAGTGGTGGACGCGGTGGTGGTTATAGCGACCGCGCGCCCCGCCAGATGTACACAGCTATCTGCGCTAGCTGTGGCAATGAAGCGCAGGTACCTTTCCAGCCACGCGAGGATCGACCTGTGTATTGCAGCGATTGCTTCCAATCGCAGTCGTCAAACTCGGGTCGCAATAGTGGCCGTCGATCTCGCTGGTAGTCCCTATGAGCCAGATCAAAGTGAATCCAGGTGATTCGTTTGAGATTGCCCTCAAACGTTTCAACCGCAAGGTTCAACAAGATGGCATCCTGTCCGAGGCTCGTCGTCGTCGACACTACGAGACCCCGCAGGCTCGCCGCAAGCGTAAAGCCGAGACGCAACGCCGCAGGCGCAGACGCACCACCCGCGTAAGTTGACAACACCAGGGAGCATGCAGTAGAAGACTTTTCACTGCATGCTCCCTTTCCTTCACTCACTCATCCCCAGGCATATCTCCAACGTGTAACTTACTGTACGTATTATCTATAGGGATGAAAATAGCCATGATCCATGTTCTCATAAAGTGGGGACGATGATAATACGGACAGAGAGGAATATATATCTTCATGAGCATTGATACAACATTTACGCAGCAGGCTGCTTTGAATGGGAAAACGCCTGTTGCTACCCATACAGTGTACCTTGGCCTGGGTTCTAATTTAGGGGATCGGCGCGGGAACCTGGCTGCCGCTTTGCAGCGCCTGCGCGAGGTGTTCGAGATTACCAGCGTCTCGTCGGTCTATGATACGGAGCCGGTGGGGTTTGCCGACCAGCCACGCTTTTTGAATATTGTGCTGATGGGTCAGACTGCGCTCGATCCTGAAGCGCTGCTGGATTATGTGAAACAGATTGAGGCGAAACTGGGCAGACAGCCCTCGTTTCGTTATGGGCCGAGACCCATCGATATCGATATTCTTTTGTATGATGACCTGCATATAGAGCAGGATAACCTGACGATACCGCATCCACGCATGGCGGAACGCGCGTTTGTGCTGGTTCCACTGGCGGAGATCGCGCCGGAAAGCGTCGAGCCTGTAAGCGGAAAGTCGGCACAGGAACTCCTGGAGGCGGTGCCACAGGCTGGCGTGCAAAAGCTCGCGCCAACGCTGCGTATCTCGCTTGATCGCGATATCCAGAGTGGGAAACCTGCCGTACATGTGCGCCTGGGACGTGCAGGAGTGGTCGGCATAACGAAGGCTATCCTGATTGGAGACGAGGGGCATCAACAGTGGTTCAATGCCACGTTTGACCTGTATGCAAATCTGGGCGCATCCCAGGCTGGCGTGCATATGTCGCGTTTCAGCGATGCACTGGACGAAGTGATGGAGGAGATGGGTCAGAAGTCCTGGCCGAAGATCGAGCTACTGGCAGAGCATATTGCTCGAACGATTGTCGAGAAGCAGCAGGCACTGCGGGCCGAGGCGCATATTCGCACAGCCTATCCGCTCCAGAAATGGACGCCGGTCTCGGGACGACCTACGCAGGAAGTGTACGGGTTGCTCGCGGAAGCGGTCGCTACAAAAGAGGGTTCCAGGCGTATGGTGGGCGTGGAGGTCGAGGGCATGGTAGCCTGTCCATGTGCGCAGGACATGGTGCATGCCTATGCGCAGGTGCGCTTGCAGGAAGAGGGCTTCCCCGACGATGTCATTGAGCACATGCTGTCGGTCACACCGCTGGCTACGCATAACCAGCGCGGGCGGGCTACGCTCATGATCGGCACCGACCAGGATTTGGATGTACGCGACCTGGTAGACCTGGCGGAAAGCGCGATGAGTTCTGAGAATTACGGACTGCTCAAGCGGCCAGACGAACTGTATATCGTCAATAAGGCGCACGCCAACCCACGCTTTGTCGAAGATGTCGCGCGCGAGATGCTGCAGGCGGTGGTTGAGAAATATAGCGATTTGCCCGAGGATACGTTTGTTTGGGTACACCAGCGGAACGAGGAGACCATTCATAAATATGACGTGGAGGCGGAAGGCTGGGGAACGCTCGGCGAGCTACGCGCAGAAATTTTGAGGAGCGAGAGCCTCGAACGTCATACTAATAAAGAGGAGTGGCTGTTGCAGCATCCTCTTAACAGTCTTGATTAACAGTGCTATAATGCGGACATACTGATATTGTTTTACGATACGATAGAGGTGAGTATTGTACTCGCCTGAAGCGTACTATTATAGGGAGCATTTGTGGAAGGAGTTCTTCTAGACCCCGGTCAGTTGGCGAGAGCCGCAGCGGATATCGCCTATGACAAAAAGGCATCGGATATTCTCTTGTTGGATATCCGCGAGGTCACGACCATCGCGGACTACTTCGTGATCTGTAGTGGCAATAATACCCGTCAGATTCAGGCGATTGCCGATGCTATTGACGACGAATTGGGAAAACAAGGGGCCAGGGCACTTCATCGAGAGGGAGTTGCGGAGAGCGGTTGGTTACTTCTGGACTTTGGCGATGTCATCATACACATCTTCGGGCCAAAGGAACGAGAATACTACCGCCTGGAACGCCTCTGGAGTGAAGCTAAGACGGTAGTCTACCTGCAATAATTGATCAGAAAAGGTGATCGACGATGACATTTTTTCGTAACCGCATGTTTCTCGAGGGCATAGCGATTGGCGGCGTTTGTGGCGTCATTATTGGGTCAATCATTGCTTTCAGTATTGGTGAAAGCAGTATTGAAACGCTTCGCCAGGTGATTAACAAACGTATCCCAGGCCGGGATAGGGTGCCATTTGAATACCTGGCCCAATAGATATGGCAAGAGAGCGCGAGCGGCTGTGCTGCCCGCGCTCTCTTAAGTCCTGAAAGTTCAGTCTATCGACCATCTCGGAGGAGATACAAACTCGTTACCGTGTGGCCAGTCTGAACATATCCTCCCCAAGGAACAGTTGGCAGATTTACGACACAGAACAGCTTTCCATTGTTCGCAAGAGATGGTATTATCTCTTTTAGATGGACGACAGACTAGAGAGCAGTTTTGGCGTACCGGCGATTTGACTAGCAACCCAGGGGAACACCATCATGAGCATCACAGAACTTCCACCACCCGTAACTTCCACTTT
>VBHV01000528.1 GCA_005881995.1 Chloroflexota bacterium
CCGGTACCGAGGTTGCCATTGCAATTGCCTCAGGCCATCCGAGTCCGCTAAAGGTCATGATATTCCTGACGGCACGGTCGAGCGTCAAAATGCTGCCGGCGAGCGAGCCACCGGCCAGCCGTACCGCTCCATCGCACGAGGTGACTTTGCGCCCCACAAAATCGTAATCCCCTTCGGGCAACCCTGCTGGCGCCACGGCATCGGTGACGAGTGCGACATCCCGGTACCCGCGAGCTGCGATTATCAGTCTGGAAACCGCGGGATGCATATGCACGCCATCGGCAATGATCTCTACCGTCGCCCGGTGGTCTGTCAGCAAGGCTCCCGGTACTCCCGGCGCCCGGTGATCGAGCGGGGACATGGCATTGAAAAGATGCGTCACATGACAGGCTCCGCCATCAATTGCTCGCATGGCCTGTTCGTAGGTTGCCGCCGTGTGACCGATGCACGGCAAAATACCGAGCCGGACAAGCGTTGTCAGGAAACTAGCCTCCTCATCTTCTTCCGGCGCGTAATCGACAATACGCACCCGGCCACGACCGGCTTCCGCCAGCTCCTCCATTTCAGTAGGATCGGGTGGACGAATGCCCGGCTCGTACTGCGCCCCCTTCTTCGCCCGGCTAATGAATGGCCCTTCCAGGCGCAGGCCCAGAATCTCGGCGGCCGAGGAAAGTACCTGGTTCTCTGCAGCAGCCGTTACTCGACGCACCTGCCGTTCCGTCTCCAGACGGTCGGTGGTTGCAATTGTGGGGAAGAATGAGGTCACTCCGGTTCGTGGAAGCTCCTGAGCCATGATCTCCACGTCCTCTTGTGAGCCGGTGGTTACGTCATATCCATGAAAGCCGTGGATATGGAGATCGATGTAGCCGGGAGCCAGGCACCATGTGCCAAGATCGGTCACCTCTACCGCGAAGTCTGGCATTTGCTCTGCCAGGCGTCGCCTGGCAGAGACAGCATCCATTCCTCGCCAGATATCGCGAACGGTTGTTCCCTCGAGCACAACCGCAACCGGCCCCGCTACCTCCTCTGGCGCGTAGAGCTTTCCCGCCACCAGTACGTGCAGTGAACGGGCCGCATTATCCTGTATACGCATCGCTGAATACCTCAGGTGATCAAACCGCCAACCTTTGTTGTGCTCGTGCCTGCATGTCGGCGAGCGTCATGCCAGAGAGAACACGTTTAACTGCGGGAACGCGCGCCGGGGCAACCGAGAGTTCACGGACTCCCAGTCCCACCAGCAGTGGCACCGCATCTGCATCGCCGGCCAATTGCCCGCATACAGCCACAGGCACGCCGGCTCGACAGACTTGCTCGATCAGACGCAGTATTGCCGTCCCCAGGGGCTTTGCGCGCTCCCGCACGCGCACATTCGTGCGATCAACGGCATATGTATATTGTATCAGGTCATTGGTGCCAATCGAGGCAAAATCGATCAACCCCCGAAATTGATCGAGTGTCACAGCCGCCGCGGGTGTCTCGACCATAATTCCAAGTGGCACGCGGCGGGCGAGCTTTCCTTCGCGCTCCAGGTCCTGTAGGGCCGAATCGATCAGTACACGTGTGGCCTCAACCTCCTGTGGCACAGTCACCATAGGTAACATGATGCGCAAATCATAGCTGGCGGCGACACGCAGGAAGGCGCGGATTTGCGGCAGGAAGACTTCCTCTGGCCGATCGAGAGCCAGGCGAATCCCACGCCAACCCAGAAAAGGATTGGCTTCTGCCGGTATATCCAGTCCCTGGACCGGTTTGTCGCCTCCAATGTCAAAGGTTCGCACTATAAGAGGACGCTGCAGGGTGGCCGCCACCTCCTTGTAGATGGCGTATTGCTCCTCCTCGGATGGGATGCCATGGACGGTGATAAATTCTGTGCGGAACAGGCCAACTCCCTCAGCTCCCATCTCAACCGCCTTGTGGGCTTCGGCCAGCGAGCCGATGTTGGCAAATACCTCGACCCTTACTCCATCGGCGGTCATACCTGGACGATCCCGGTACACCTCCAGCTCCCTCCGGTCACGTTGAGCCGTTGCCAGGCGCGTCTCCGCCTCACTTCGGCTCACCTCATCGGGGGCAACTGTCACCATCCCTCGCTCTCCATCGACTATGAGCGTTGTACCCTCGTCGATCTGGGCAAGCGCCCCGGTCACACCAACCACGGCAGGAATACCCAGGCCTTGTGCCACAATAGCAAGATGGCCCGTCGCCGATCCCGTCTCCGTCACAACGGCTTGCAGGTATGCCGGGTTCAGCCCAACCGTCTCGGCGGGAGCGAGGTCCTGCGCGACAAGAATGGCTGCGTGATCCAGGCGTATCTCCAGGGATATCCCCCGCAGTTCCGCCACGATACGGCGACCCGCCTCGCGTACATCCTCTGCGCGGGCCGCCAGGTACGGATCGGGAAGGCTCGCAAGTTGTTCTGCGTAGCTAGCTGCAACACGCGTGATGGCCGCCTCGGCGGTGAAGCCGGTGGCGATCAAGGCATCGGCCCCCTCCTTTAATTCGGGGTCGTCCAGCATCTCACGCTGTGCTTCGAGAATGTCGGCAGTTGACCCACCTGCAGCCATCCGCAGTGTATCCAGGCGGGCGATGGCCTGCTGAATTGCCTCTGCAAGCCGCGTCATCTCTACCGCTTCGTCCACTGACCGCTGCGCTGTGACATCAACCGAAAGGACTGGATGGATCGTTTGAGCAGAGCCGATGGCGATGCCAGGAGATGCGGGTATTCCGTGTAGAACCTTCAACCCAGGTCTCCTTCAAGTAATGGCACCAACTCGTTCATAGCAGACTGCGCGTCATCCCCATTGGCTATAAGAACAACCTGGTCGCCCTGCTCAGCTCCCAGGGTGAGGACGGAGAGAATGGACTTTCCATTGGCCGTCTTATCGTTTTTTGCCAGTGTAATCTGGCTCTGAAATCCCTTCGCGTGTTGTACGAAGACGCCGGCTGGACGCGCGTGCAATCCCGATTTGCTGCCAAGCGTAACCGTTCGTTCCATTTTGTCACACTTCCAGAACAAAAAGAACATCGCGTCCGGCCCGCACTGTACCACTGGCACGGCGCACGATTGTCCCACTGCCCGTGGAAACGACCGGACTGATCATCACCTTACCCAAACGCTCGACGACGGCGCGGTCAAAGCGAACAATGGGGGTTCCGGCCTGGACTTCCTGGCCTTCCACAGCGATGTTGCCGAAACCCTCACCTTTCAGCTCGATGGTATCCAGCCCAAGATGGACGATCAGTTCGACGCCGCCACCTGTAGCGATACCAAAGGCGTGTCCACCCGGAAACAGTTTGACCAGCGTGCCTGCTACCGGCGCCACGGCTACCTGCCCTGATGGGTCGATGGCAACGCCATCGCCCACCATTTTCTGAGCAAACACTTCATCGGGCACAGCTTCCAGGTCAACCACCGCTCCATCGAGCGGCGCAAGAACGTCTATCTCTGCCATTATTCTCCTACATTCTCGCCGATCTGTGTGCTTTCAACGTCGGCGCCGCGATCTTTCAGGATGCGATTCATGCGCGTGGCGATACGGTCAGATTGCGTTCCCATGACAACCTGGGCGATCTTACCGCGCTCGCAGGCGTGTGATGCAGCCCTCCACGCTCTGGATGTTTTCCTTACCGCCAAGGGCCGAGACCACTTCCATAGCCAGTACGTCATCGCGATCCTCAGTCACCGTTTCGGTACTGCGGGCGCCATTCTTCGAGGGCTTCGGACCGCGCTGGCTTTCCGGCAGAATCCAGTCAGTGCTCAGACCAGTTGAGGTTTCCCCACGACCCGGTGTTCCTAAGTCAAAGCGTTTGATGACGAAACTGAACACGAAGTAGTATATGACGCCATAGACCAGCCCGACGAGAAGCAGCAGCAATGGTTGGGACGTGTTCGACTTGCTAAAGTTTAGCAAGTAGTCGGTCAGGCCGGCCGAGAAGCCGAAACCTATTCTGATGCCGAGCAGTGTACAGACCGCCAGCGCTGTTCCCGTCAGGAGGGCATGAATGACAAACAGTACAGGCGCAACGAAGATGAACGCGAACTCAATAGGCTCGGTAACTCCGGTCACGAGTGAGGTCAATGCCGCTGAGAGCAGGATACCGGCTGCAACTTTAGGCAGGCGCGCCTGGCGGATCATGGCCAGACATGCCGCGGGCAAGCCAAACATAATGATGGGGAAGAAACCGGCCATGAAGCTTCCAGCATTGGGATCACCCGCGAAGTATCGCGTCAGGTCGCCATGCACCACCCCCTGCGGGCCAGTATAGTCGCCAAGCTGAAACCAGACATAGGAATTGAGCACGTGGTGCAGGCCAAGAGGGATAAGTAAACGGTTCAAAGTACCATAGATGCCTGTGCCCAGCGCTCCAAGTGATACAATCCCTACGCCCAGGGCATTGATGCCATTCTGGACCGGGGTCCAGATGAAACCGAAGATGACCCCAAGTATGAGGGCAGCCACGGCTGTGACGATGGGGACAAAGCGCTTCCCACCAAAGAATGCGAGAAAGTCGGGCAACCGGATGTCATAAAAACGGCGGTAAAGTCCTGCTGCCGTCAACCCTATCAGGATGCCTGACAACACGTCTATGGAGCCGCCGATGGCAGTGAAGGGGTTCGCGATTTTAGCTGGAGCATAGATGGTCGTGAAAGTAAAAGCGAAGACTAAAAATCCTACCAGGGCCGCAAGCGCTGCCGCTCCTTCCCCACCGGTAAGACCGACGGCGATACCAATGGCGAAAATCATCGGCAGGTTGGAAAAAATAGCGCCTCCCGCGTTTGCCATCCAGGGAAGGTTTAACAGGTCCGGCTGACCGAAACGCAGCAGGAGCGCCGCGGCAGGAAGCACCGCAATCGGCAGCATCAATGAGCGCCCGAGGCTCTGAAGAGCACCCAGGACTCGATCCCAACCGCTCGGGGCGGTCATTGTAGACGAAGTGTTAGCAGAACTCATAGCAAATTCTCCTCTCCGAAAGCGATTCGATGCAGCCCCCTGAATAAATTTCCCTTTTATGGGATGAGAGAACCACATCTTGATAGGAAACACCCGAAATAATCCATGAACAAACTATATGTTATTCAATGGCATTTGTCAAGATGTCTAGACCACTAGATGTGCTTCAAAAAAGCCGAAAATGTCTAGACTTCTAGAGAAAAACATGTCATGATATATACCAGGAGTCCTTAAAAATTTGGATTGCGAGGAGATAAGCTATGGTACTGAGCCACTTAAAAAGAGATGAGATCATCGATAAGCATAGTCCCATTCCTATGTACTATCAAATTATGAACCAACTTCGCGAAAAAATAGTCGAAGGTGTCTATAATGTCGGCGACGCTTTGCCGCCAGAGCGGGAGTTAGTTGAGGTCTATCAAGTAAGCCGCATGACTATCCGACAGGCTATTTTAGAGCTGGTCAACGAAGGCATCCTGGTTCGTCGCAAGGGCATCGGCACATTTGTTGCTTCCCCCAAGATCGAACAGGCATTAAACAGCCTGACCAGCTTTACACAGGACATGGCACAGCGCGGCATGAAAGCAGGTGGCCGCGTCCTCTCCTTCAAGGAGATCGCACCAGACCCTACTATTCGTAAAACGCTGGGATTAAGCGCACAAGATAAAGTTTTCGAATGCGTACGGCTGCGCCTGGCAGATGAAGAACCGATGGCCCTGGAAACAACAACGCTGGTAGCGTCTATCTGTCCAGGGCTACAGCGCGAAGACCTGGAGAATCAATCATTATATAAGATATTAGCTGAGCGTTGGAATATCCAGTTGGATTATGCGACACAGAGCCTTGAGCCGATAGTTGCTCCCCCCTACGAGGCCAACTTACTGCATGTTGCACCCGGTTCTCCACTCCTTCTTATGCACCGCGTTACCTACGACCAGGGTGGTCGAGCCTTTGAACATGTAAAATCACTTTACCGGGGCGACCGCTATAAGTTTGTGACCGAACTCCATTACAAGCCGGGGCGGTGAACCCTTTCCACTTTGATGCTAGCCCTCCCTCACAGTTGTCCTCGTAAGGAAAAACTAGCGCTATCAATTCATGGGCAAAAGGCGCTTTTTACAGTTTCTTTACAGTTTTCTTACACTTATCTACATATTTCTTGAAAACAAAGGAGTATGTTATCCACAAGTGAGTGATTCACTGGACATTTTTCAATGAAACTGCTGAGTTCTGAAGAAGACGAAATCGCATGTGGCAAGAGATAGCGAGAGGAATTGCTGTTGCCTTCGATAGAGACGAAAGAAGTACAGGCATCCACCAGGACACAAGATGCTAAGACCCGTCTATTCCAGGTATGGAGCAGCACAGGCTGGCAGTTCCTTCGCTACAGCCTGGTAGGCGGCGTGAACACGTTCATTGATTTGTTGATGCTCAACGTATTTCTGTGGCGCCTTCCCACGCATAACGCACAGGTTCTGGTGCTGTACAATTCCGTTGCCTATACCAGCGGCGCAGTGAGTAGTTTTTTCCTGAACAAGTACTGGACGTTTCGGCGCAAGCAGAGACCGACGTGGAGGGAAGTGCGACGCTTTGTCATCACCTTGTGTTTCGAAGTCGTCTATAGCAATGGTCTGATATGGCTAGCGGGGAGGGCTTTGCAGCCAGTAATTCCCAACGTCACGTTGTGGGGCAATGCTACAAAACTTCTGACCGTGGCCGGTGGAGCGATAATTTCGTACACCTGTATGCGATTCTGGACCTTTGCCGGTGTACCACGAGATCGACCGAAAAAGCAGGAAACGCTTCAACAGACAACCTCTGGGGCGGCTACTATCCCAGAATCCAGTTTGGCACAGCATGTTCATCAAAATGCCGAGAGCGAGCGAATGTCGTAGACAAGAAAGGAGCAGGCATGTATGGCTGATACTGCACCGCAAATTATTCCGGTTGAACCTAAACTTCTTCCAGAACAACGAGTAGAGAAGCGCTTCCCGTCCTGGCATCAACTGGCGCTGGGAGGAATCCTACTCATCTCGGTCTTCATGGACTTCTTCCAGCTCGGGCAGAACGGCTTCGGCTCGTACTATCCCCCAGCAGTGCGAAGCATGATGGACAACTGGCATAATTTCTTTTTTGCCTCCTATGACCCGGGCGGCTTCGTGACCATCGACAAGCCTCCGGTGGGCTTCTGGTTGCAGGTTATCAGCGCCAAGATCTTCGGCTTTACGCCTTTCAGCGTGCTGTTGCCCCA
>VBHV01000529.1 GCA_005881995.1 Chloroflexota bacterium
CTATGATCGCGACCAGCTTCTCTTCATCGAAGATGACAAAGAACACCCTGCACGTGAGTTGCTGCACATCATCTTAGAGGGCTTTGTCAAAGTGGCACGTCGTACCGCCCCTGGCACCGGACGCGACAAGACCGACGAACGTATCATCGCCTACCGCCAGAGTGGAGACTACTTTGCCGGTGGCCTGGACCTGCTTGGCGATGGACAGGCCGTTACCGTCACCGCCATCACACGCACCCATGTGGCTGAAATCCCTTATCAGGAGATGCGCGCCATTCTCGCACGCTATCCTGAAGTGAATCAGCGCTTCCTCATGCGCCTGCAGGAGTATCGTGCCTCGGCACAGGCCGCCCAGTCATTTATTGCTCCGCTGGATTTCTTACGGTCTCGTCCGTTACAATCCTTTTCGGATGCCGAAGCACGCGCCGGGCTAAGTACACTGGTTGGCGGCGGCGTGGTGGAAGGCACCGAAGTCCTCGTCATTGACCTTGACAAATGCGTCCACTGTGACAAGTGCGAGGACGCCTGTGAACGACGGCATGGACACTCACGCATGAACCGCAAAGGCATGGTCGTCGGCAACATCAGCATCGCTACTGCCTGTCGCCAGTGCCAGGATCCCGTCTGCATGCTCTGTAGTCGCGCTGGCATTGCACGCATGCCAAGCGGCGAGGTCTACATCACCGAAAGCTGCATCGGCTGCGGCATCTGTGCCGAGCGTTGTCCCTACGACAACATCTCCATTGTCTCCCTTGCCGAGGAAGTCGAGCAGAACTCTACCTGGCAACGTTTTACCAACTTCTTCATCAATGGCGCTGGTAAAGAGCGCGGGCGCAAACTGCTGCCAATAGCTGGAGGGGCTCAATACCTGTCTCCCAAACAGGATTCCCTTGCAGTCGCCCTTCCCGGCCCGCTCGACATTCAGCAGCCGCTCGATGCATTCGGCGAAATACGCAAGAAGATAGCGATTAAATGCGACCTTTGTGCAGGCTACAACAACCAAGCCTGTGTACAGGCCTGCCCCACAGGCGCTGCCTTCCGCATCCAGCCCACCCAATTCTTCGGATCAACCGAGGAAATCCTACGACGACGTGCAAAATAGGAGGAGAACATCATGGCTCTCTCAACCAAATCAACTGTCCAACAACGCCCAGCGCGACGCATCTGGCACACACCCACCTCAAAAGCCGCCAGGTACTGGCTCCTGTTTGCCGTCATCTACTGTGCCACCTTCTATATCCTGTACTTCGTGCTCTTCAAAGCCCCTATCTTCACGGGGCCCTGGTTCGACACAATATTCCGCTGTGGCGTCATGTCCTACATCATGATCCTGGCCGTAACCGCCTACTCCTTGCGCACCCGATTCTTCCGCAGCCTGCCCTGGAAGGCCCAAAACTGGGTCTGGATGCACATGTGGATAGGCATCGCCGCTCTCCTCCTCGCCTTGTTACACGCCGACTTTCGTTTCGTCCTGCATGGCTATTGCAGCGATCTGAGCTGTATCACGGCTCATTACTGGGGGATGCCTGCCCTCTACTCGCTCATCTTCATCGTCGTCAGCGGTGCCGCCGGTCGCCTCCTGGACATGTGGCAGGCACACGTCATCGCTCAGGATGCCAGCACCAACGGCATCGGCATCGCCAAGGACATCAAGGTCCGCCTCCTTGAACTGGAATATCTCCTCGAGCGCTATTGTGTAGGCAAATCCGCAGCATTCAAACAGTACTGCACCCTGGCCCTGGAGAGCGTCGGCGCCCTTCCCAGGAACATTCCAGCGCTACCACCACACGAAATAACCGACTTTCAACGTGCGTACAAAACATTAAAAGATCATGCTTGCCTGGCACAATCCCTCAAAAAGCAGAACCAGGCACGGCTCATCTTTCGCGCCTGGCGCTACGTACACATGGCACTCGTTCCCCTTGCCATCATGATCATCTCCTATCATGGCATTGTGGAACTGCTTACAAACGTGCTCCACCTCACGAAGATATGATCTGCTCTCGTCCGACTTATTAAGTCCTGACCGCTCCTGCACTGCTTTAGAATGAACGCCCCCACTCGACAAAGGGGCAGTAAGCTATAGAAACAGTGTGATATAATACCCACCAAAAGAGTCAAAAATCAGACAGCAGAGTATATATCATTATCAGGAATGGTTACTATGTCACAACACCAGGCCCATACTGCAAGTCTGATAGTAGAGAGGATTCCCCATGACGAGTAGTGGGAAATGGCTAAGGAACAGCTTCATCTGGCTTGTACTGGCACTGGTCATCGTCCTGATCATCGTGCTCTTTTTCCATTCATCCTCGGACACCACATCAGTGAATGTCTCCACCATACTGAACGATATCCAGACCGACATCAGCAAAAACCAGACCGATAACCTCTCCGTTGGCACCGATACCATCACGCTGACGCGAGGCCAGAACAGTCCTAAAGAAGCCGCTAACATCAACGATACCTTTGATATCACCAAGGTACTCAAAGATAATGGCATTGACTATACGAATAACAAACACCTGGTGCTGCAATACGATGCTCCCAGCGCACTTGGCGCGTGGTTAAACATCCTCGGCGGCCTGCTCCCCTTCCTCTTCATCGGCGGCCTGCTCATCTTCATGATGCGCCAGGCCCAGGGCAGCAATAACCAGGCGCTCTCATTCGGCAAGAGCCGCGCGCGCATGTTCACGGGCAACAAACAAACCGTGACCTTCGCCGACGTCGCCGGAGTTGAGGAAGCCAAGCAGGAACTCCAGGAAATCGTTGAATTTCTGAAATTCCCCGATAAATTCGCCGCCCTCGGCGCGCGCATCCCCAAAGGGCTGCTGCTCGTTGGCCCTCCTGGAACAGGCAAAACCCTCATCTCACGCGCCGTTGCGGGCGAAGCCGGTGTGCCGTTCTTTAGCATCAGCGGCTCAGAATTTGTGGAAATGTTCGTCGGCGTAGGCGCCAGCCGCGTGCGCGACCTGTTCGACCAGGCCAAGCGCAACAGTCCCTGTATCGTATTCGTGGACGAGATCGACGCCGTTGGTCGGCAGCGCGGCGCGGGCCTTGGTGGCTCACACGATGAGCGCGAGCAAACGCTAAACCAGATCCTCGTCGAGATGGACGGCTTCGATACCAACACCAACGTCATCGTCATCGCCGCGACCAACCGACCCGATGTCCTCGATCCCGCCCTGCTGCGTCCAGGTCGCTTCGACCGGCAGGTGGTGCTTGACCGTCCCGACATTCGCGGGCGAACCTCCATCCTCCAGGTCCATGCCAAAGGCAAACCCCTGGAAACCTCCATTTCACTGGAGACCCTTGCCCGGCAGACCCCCGGCTTTTCCGGCGCCGACCTCGCCAACCTGCTCAACGAAGCCGCCATTCTGGCTGCGCGGCGCAATAAACGCAAAATCGGCATGAGCGAACTCGAAGAGGCTATCGACCGCGTAATCGCCGGCCCCGCCCGTAAGAGCCGCATCATCAGCGAACGCGAAAAAGCCATCACCGCCTATCACGAGGTTGGACACGCCCTGGTAGCGCGCATGCTGCCCAATACCGACCCCGTCCACAAAGTATCGATCGTGGCTCGCGGCCAGGCCGGTGGCTTTACCATGTTACTGCCGACCGAGGACCGCTACCTGTGGAGCAAACCCCAGTTCGAGGACATGCTGGCCTACGCCCTCGGCGGTCACGTGGCCGAACTGATCATCTTCGGCGAGGTCACGACAGGCGCATCCAACGATATCGAGCGCGTCACCAAAATCGCGCGTTCGATGGTCACAGAATACGGCATGAGCAGCCGCATCGGTCCTATGGCATTAGGCCACAAGGACGAACTGGTCTTCCTGGGCCGCGACTTCGGCGAACAGCGCAACTACAGCGAGCAGACCGCGCGCGAAATCGATGAAGAGATTCGCCGCATCATCCAGGACGCCTTCGACAAGGCCCATAACGTGCTGCTTCAGAATAAAACGCGCCTCATCATGATCAGCGAACGCCTGATCAAAGAGGAAACGCTGGAAGGCCCCCTGTTTGAGTCACTCTTCAACCAGCCCATCGACAGCGAACAGTACGATTCCCCCTCCATCCTCGCAGGCATGCCCTTTCTCAAGCCATCATCCAACGGCGAACAGCCGCTATTACCCGAGCCCGGCGTCACCTATCCCCTGCCTCCGCAGCTACAGCCGCCCTATAATTACGGCGATG
>VBHV01000530.1 GCA_005881995.1 Chloroflexota bacterium
TAATTCAACTCACCAGTTTGAAGTCCACGATCCAGAAATGCTTGCTCAAGCAAAGGCTGTTCTGGATGCCTGTTCCTCTCCGCAGGAGATGCAGGAAGCCGTCCTCGCGGCAGTTACCCGCAATGACGAGTGGCGCGGTAAGCGTTGCCTGAATCTCTTAGCCCCTGAAGCTCCCACCAGTCCAACGGTCAGAGCGCTCCTTTCGGCTGAGGTAGGCACACGCGCTGCCGAGGGGCATATCGGCCCGGTGAACCGCTGGTTCGCAGGCACCAAACATATTGACGAGATCGAAGCGTTGTGTGTCGAACTCTTGAAAAAGGCCTTTCGCGCTCGCTATGCTGATCACCGGCTGGTGGCAAGCATGATTGGCAATCTGGCAGTGTATACAGCCTTGACCGAACCTGGCGATGTCATTATGAGCATCGCTCAACCTTTCGGGGGGCATTCCAGTAACCGTGTCGATGGGCCAGCCGGGGTACGTGGTTTGAAGATTGTAGATATCCCGTTCGACGCGGTCGAACTGGAAGTTGACCTTGACCTCTTCCGCAAAGTCGCCCCATTGGTACGCCCAAAAGTGGTCGCGCTGGGGGCTTCGATGACGCTGTTCCCCTTTCCCATCCAGGCCATCCGCGACATCGTCGCAGAGTGGAGTGGGTACGTCTTCTTCGATGGAGCACATCAACTGGGCTTAGTGGCCGGCGGTCAATTTCAAGACCCCCTGCGAGAAGGGGCCGCGGTGATGACAGGATCGGCAGGGAAAACATTCAGCGGTCCACAGAGTGGAATTCTGGTGTGGGATGATGCGCAGCTAACTACTCCTCTTACCACTGTAGTTTTCCCGGTGTTAGCGGCAACGCATCAAGTGAACCGGGTAGCGGCCCTGGCTGTGTCAGCCGCCGAAATGATCGCCTATGGAAGTGTATACATGACCCAGATTGTACGCAATGCGCAGGCGCTTGGAGCGGCATTGACTCGTCGAGGTATTCCTGTCCTTGGAGCACATAAAGGCTATACCACCACCCATCAAGTAATAGCCGATGTGCGGCGCTTTGGTGGTGGGTTGGAAGTTGCCCAACGACTGGCACGAGCCAATATCATCACGAATAAGAATTTGATCCCCTCTGACAAAGCAGAGGATTGGGATCATCCCAGCGGACTCCGTTTAGGAACGACCGAAGTCACGCGCCTGGGGATGCACGAGGCAGAGATGGAGACTATCGCAGATTTTATAGCACGTCTACTTGTCGAGCAGGCCGCGCCAGAAGATGTGATTGACGATGTCGTCGCTTTCAGGGAACCCTACCAGACGCTCTACTATTGTTTTGATCACGGTTTGCCGTGTGATGGTTCCCAACTCCGACAGTGATGAGTTGTGATGCGCACAAACCACGTGCCGGCACTTATCCATCCTGCCAACAAGGCTGACAGCTACGCGGGACGAGCGGAGAAAGAAAAGCAGATATGAACATACCGTCAAACGCACGCATTTACGATCTCGAGCAGCCGCGCTACTTCGGAGCGCCGATCTATCCAGGCCACGCGCCCGGCTATTTTTACACGCTCCATCGCCGTCACGAGCGCGGCATGGGAGAGGCCAGGACGGGCGCTTCCGGCTTTATGTACACGACCGAGCACTCAGGTACACACATCGATGCGCTGTGCCACCAGGCCGAGAATTTACACCTGTACGGCGGACGAGAGATTGATGCCAAAGTTCAAACCTCGTTTGGTTTCACGGAACTGGGCGTGGAGACGATTGCGCCACTGATTACACGTGGAGTCATGCTTGATATCGCGCGTCAGCGGGGAGTGGACCGTATAGGGGTGGGAAATCCTATTCGGCGCGATGAAGTAGAGGCCGCGGCGCAAAACGGGGGAGTCTCGATAGGTGAGGGTGATGTTGTGCTGCTGCGCACGGGCAATGGCGCGCTCTGGCATGACCCGAGCGTGTATCTGCAAGCGGGAGGGGTGAACGCAGAGGCATCCACCTGGCTGGCCGGCAGGGGAGTGCGGGCGGTAGGAGCCGACAATGTGGCCTGGGACGAGGTTGGCGTTGTCGATCCCGATCTTCAGGTAACACTGCCCGGCCATGTGATCCTGCTTGTGCGCAACGGCATCTATATTCTAGAAAACCTCTTCCTGGAGGAGTTGGCGCGCGACGAGTGCTATGAATTCACCTTTATTTGCCTGCCACTCAAGCTGCGGGGAGCCACCGGCTCGCCCGTACGCCCGGTGGCTGTTGCTCCTTGAGTGCACTTGATGATCGGGGATATGGCGGTCGAAGTGGATTGAGCCCTATAACGTTATGAAAGAAAACAGCCCCAGTTTCCTGGAGCTGTTTTTTGACGAGCGCCTGCTTCCTACGCGCTACCTACATCACCGGGAAAGTTTCGTACACCGAAACCTGGCCACCACTGCGCAACACCGGGCAACCTCTGGCCAACTCGGCTGCTGTATCCAGCGAATCAGCCTTGATAATGGAATACCCACTGGCCATCGCTCCGGCAGGGACATCGCTGACGGTTCCGTCGCTCGCGATGCGTTTGGCATGCGGGGTAAAGGGATTGCCCCCGTCCGCCAGAGCACTGCCGAGTCTCCCAAACCAGGCACCCCACGCTTGCATGGATTCTGCCTGTTCGGCCTCAGTCTCGGCCATGCCACCACCGCTATAAAGTAGTACAAAATTCGCCATGGCTGTTCCTCTTTCTTTTTCTGCATTTTTTGAAGGATGCTCAATTTCATCCTTGCAGTAGAACGACGAATGACTTGTGGCGAAATCGACAGCGTTGTTCTTTCAGTGCGAAAACCAGGGGAAAAACGGTGACACCCGTTGCTGGTACGCTGTATAGGTAGGGTGTCGTGCCAGCAGGTGGCGTTCCATCAGGGGAATGCTGACGCCCAGGAAGAGCAGCAGCATGGCAATTGGGCCGACGATGACCCACCAGAAGTTTGGATAGGCCAGCGGTACGAAGAGATACAATCCCCACCAGAAGAGCACCTCACCAAAGTAGTTCGGATGGCGCGAAGCAGACCATAATCCTGGTGGAATCACCTGCCGTGTCGCTTTTGGCTCGCGGCGGTACCGCCGCATCTGGAGATCTGCCGTCCCTTCGATGATTATGGCAGTCAATGTGACCAGCGCGGCCACGCCATCCAGCCAGGTCAGCTGGGAGTTACGATCGCTCAGGGTAGGCCATAGCGCCAGGCAGCCCAGGAAGACCAGGATGGTGGGCAAGAGGTGAATACCCAGAAAGCTCGCAGGCCAATACAAGACTCCAGTCTGTTTTTGGATATCCTGATAGCGCCAATCTTCGTGGTCTAACCCGCGCCATTGAGTGGCCCAGTTGGTTGTCAGGCGGATGGCCCACAAGCAGAGGAGCGCGAAGATGAGGACGTGGCGCGGATTGGCGAACCCATTCGAGCCAGGCTGCAACAGCCAGAAAAGCGCGATGGGGACCGGCGCGACACTCCAGTAAGGATCATACATGCTGGAATTATTGGTGAGCACGCTGAAGATGAAGATCACAATGGTTGCCGCCAGGTCAGCCACTCCCACTATGACGATGGGCTGCTGGGCATGAAACAAG
>VBHV01000748.1:0-2351 GCA_005881995.1 Chloroflexota bacterium
TTTTTGCTGGTTGGACTGGCTGTCGCCTCCTTACACTGGCGTACCTTAAAGATCGCACTGGCACTGGGGCTGATCTTGATCGCTCTTTACTACGTTCCCGTCTATTATAGAAGCGCACAGGTGGAAGACTGGAATTCCACCGTTCACTGGCTGCAGCAGCACTATCAACCCGGCGATGGGTTGGTCTGCTTCGATAATGATGTACAACAGGGCTGCCAGATCTCCGTTGAATATTACCTGCACGCTTACCCCACCGGCGCCCGCTTTACCGGCGATGCCCCCGGCGCTTTCTCCTGGGAAAATTTCGGACCGGTTGATCCCTCAAAAGGGTTCCAGGCGGCGGTAAATCCCTCTGCCCTTGCAGCCTACGCCGCCAAACATCCACATCTCTTTTTTATCGTCGGACGCCTCCCCGATGATACGGCAGTTGCCCAGGCAAAGGCGGCTCAACAATGGCTGGACAGCCACTATCGCTTGCTAGGTCGCATTCATACTCCGACGGTGACGATCAGTTTGTACGCCACGAATGCGCCTGGCGTATCTTCTTAGTTCTTACATTTTTCACCCCTTGCCACAAGTGTTACGATTGCCTTAACTGAAACGATAGAGATTAGGGAGATACATCACCGAGGTGCCAGTCGTGTCTGAGACATTTGAAGAACTTTATGCGTCTTTACTGAAAGAGGTGTTCACAACCCACGCGCGGCAACAACTGGAAGAGGGCGCGGATGGGCTTGTAGCTGCGCGCACCTACGCGGAACAGGGAAAACCGGAATTTGCCCTGGCCTTTTTGCTCTTGATCGATGGCGCTGAAGAAGAGAAGCGCGAAGTCTTCGCTCATGCTTATGAACGACACGCCCGGCTCTCTCAAGAAAAGGCAGCGCAACTCGACGCGCAATTTCACCGGTCCTTCCCTTTGATTAAACTAGAGGCGCAAAATGTTAGAAAGCTCGCTTCAGGTGCGTAATATACTGGGGGTAAGGTTCTGAAAGTCACTGATGTGTTATGACATATTGTTTAAATCCAAAAAAAGCGCATGAGAATCGGACTACACCGGCGGAGCTGGTCGATAAGGGTTCCTCAAAAGCGTCAGTTGTAGTCGATGAGCAAGTCACATGCCAGTTTTGTAAGTATTTGCTGCAAGGCGCGCTGCTGGGCGATTGCAGGGTAACCCGCTGGATCGGCTCCGGCGCGTTCGGCGATGTATATGAAGCAGAGCAATTACCACCCTTGAGCCGGCGCGTTGCCATAAAAGTTATGGCACTTGAGCGCGCATCCGATGAAAAATCCGCCGAACTCTTTGCGCACGAAGTAAGTGCGATTGCCGCCCTGGATCACCCCAATATTTTACCCGTCCTGCGCGCCGGTACGCTCGAAGATGGACGTTCCTACCTGGTAATGAAATACGCCGCGCATGGCTCGCTCCAGAAGCACTGCCAGTTGACGCCCCAGGGCCTCTCCATCTTACCAACGGCTACCCCATCCAACGAAGCCATCGCAGTCGAGCGTGCCCCACAAGATATTTCAGCGGAGACCCTGATTATGGCGGATGAATCGCTTGAGGATCGTGAAGACGACGCGTACCACGACGATGAGTCAGATGAAAGTCGCACCGTTGATCTCGAAGAAGAGGCTTCCCCTTTCGACGTGTCGGATTCGCTGGTAGAGAAAGAGACCCTCGTTACGGACCCACCCCGCGGAGAGGCAGGCGAAGTTGCTGCCGTTTCGTCCTCGACACTGGTTGGAGAAGGGCAGACGCTCACGCCTCAGCAACTTTTGCCCTACGTAGAAGGGGCGGCAGCGGCCTTACAGTACGCGCACGATCATCGCCTGATCCACCTGGATGTTAAGCCTGCGAACCTCTTGCTCGATGGGGAAAATAACCTCTTGCTGGCGGATTTCGGCGTCTCAGCCATCCTGGATAGCTATACGCACGCTTCACTGCACTGCTATGTAGGAACCCCCGTGTATACCGCGCCGGAACAATGGCTGGAGCAACCCCGCCCGGCCAGCGATCAGTACGCGCTGGCTGTCACCTGTTACCAGCTCCTTACAGGCCGTCCTCCTTTTACCGGTAACCTGTACTCCATTATGCATGGACACCTGCAAACGCCGCCAACGCCTCTACGCGATCTCAATGCATTAATTCCAGCGCAGGTCGAGGCGGTCATTCTGCGTGCGCTTGCTAAAGATCCAACTGAACGCTACAAGGATATGCTCACCTTTGCGCGCGCCTATCGTCAAGCAGTAGAGGAAGCCGCCAACTCGCAGACGGATAGGCAGGGACGGAAGCACGCGGAAATGGTTGCCGAACATACTGCCGATATCGCCTCACTATCAACCATAAGTGG
>VBHV01000748.1:2359-2905 GCA_005881995.1 Chloroflexota bacterium
GCTATCACGCACTCATTCGACCAGGTCGCTACCATCGACGATGCGGACGCAGCCGTCCCGGCTGCACCGAAGACGCCAGCAGCCGCGCCCAGGAAAAGGCGGGGACTCATCATAGCGCTCATTTTGCTGGTTCTCTTACTGGTCGGGGGCGGCACATTTGGAGCGGTGCGTGTACTCTATCCCTGTCTGATGGGCATTTGCCCCGGCATGAAGATCAGCACCAATGAGGTGGATATCATTAATAGCGATTCGCAAGCCGTGAAAATCAGCAATCCAGGGGCGGCAGACCTGCATTGGAGTATTCAGGGAAGCGCGTCCTGGCTCTCCTATAGTCCCGCGTCTGGCATTCTACCACCAGGCAAAACCACGACCTTTACCATTACAACCCGCGCCAACAATCTGCCCAGTGGGACCAACACTGTTTTGTTACAGGTCGTTGGCCAGGATGTGAGTCCACAAAATATCCGGGTCACGCTGAGTGTGCAGACCGGGCTAGGCCAGGTCAGCGTAAAAGTCACGAATAAAAAATTTATTTATGACCAGAGC
>VBHV01000105.1 GCA_005881995.1 Chloroflexota bacterium
AAGCGGCCCATCCAAAGCGGGACCATTTCTGTGTGGTTGCGACGCTTTTCTGTGTGGTTGCGACGCTTTTCTGTGTGGTTGCGACGCTCATGAATCAATTCCTTTCCGAAACGGTACGCTCAGTCATCAGCCGCAGCATCCCTCTGGCGGCGAAGATGGCGAGGATTACCCCGATTACTCCAAGTGCCGAAGCCTGTCCAATCTGAAACGATGTAAATGCCGTGCGATAGGTGTAGTAGGGTAGAGTGTTCGTTGACACTCCAGGGCCACCCGAGGTCGTGATGTAAATCTCGGCAAATGTCTGGAAAATAAAGATGGTTCCAAACAGGAGAGAGATTTCATACGCTTTTCGCAGTAAGGGAAAGGTAATGCGCCAGAAGGTCATGAAAGCATTTGCTCCGTCAACTTTCGCCGCCTCCATGACCTCGTCGGGGATAGATTGAAGGCCCGCGAGAATGACCAGCATCACAAAGGGGGTCCATTCCCAGGCAACAATGAACATGATGCTCTGAAGTGGAAACGTGGAGAACCAGGCCACATTGGGGAGGCCGACAAGATGAAACAGCCAATCAATCATTCCTGAAGATGGACTCAGGAAGAGATTTTTCCATATCAGAGCCATGACCGACGGCGTCACCAGGAATGGCACGGTCGCCAACGCACGCAAGACACCTCTGCCCCAGATTGGGCGGTTGAGGAGGAGTGCCAGAATCGTTCCCGCGATGAGAGCTAAAATCATCGATCCTACCACCAGTTGCACGGTATTCCACATGACGGGCCAGAAGTTCGGATCGCTGACGAACGCAGTAATGTAGTTTGCAAGCCCGACAAAGGGAAATCCCTCTGATGGCACCAGTAAATTCCAAGAATGCAGGCTAAACCACACGGCTAAAAGGAAGGGAATCTGAGTCAACGTAATCATAAATACCAGTGCAGGGAGGTGCCACCATGTTCTCCCTGCACGTCCCTCGATTGTGGGGGCTGGAGTGGTACGCCTGTGCATTCCAGGGAGCGTAAACTTCTGAGGAGCCTGAGCTACCTGACTCATGAGCTGTCCTTTCTTCTTTCTTATCAACCCGCTCATTATGAGCGTGGAGTGACCAACGAGAGATCACCGGTTCGATAAAGTGGGGCAGTCTCTCGTTGGCCAAACCTGTGATAGCTTAGTACCCGGAAGCGTTACTCGCATTCACTTGCGATGCCAGGATTTGGTCCGACTGTTGCAGAGCCTGGACGACTGTCAATTTCTCAGCAACGACTGCGGACATCAGCTCGCTTATCTGCTGGCCCGCCGACTCAAACTGGGGAATGCCCACATACTGCACGCCATGATAGGGAACCGGATTGAGCGTGGGCGTGTCTGGAGTAGCAGTATTAATAGAGTCGAGCGTGACCTGAGCAAAGGGAGCCGCCGCTTGATACTGGGGATTCTGATAAATCGAGGTACGCGTCCCCGGTGGCACATTCGCCCAACCGAAGGTTTTCCCAGCCAGTTGCAGATATTGCGGACTGGTGGCCCAGGTGATGAACTGGAAAGCGGCGTCCTTGTTGCGGCTGGAGTTGACCAGACCCAGGGACCAGGCCCATAACCAATGACTGCCATTGGGGGTCACGGCTGTGGGCGCATAGGCATAGCCTACATGGCCAGCGATCGTGGATTGCGAGGGCGTTTCGAGCACGCCGCCAAAGGAGGTGGCGTCATAGAACATCGCGCCTTTGCCCTGCGTTATCAAATTCAAGCACTCTTGCCAGCCGGAGGTAGAAGCTCCTGGCTCTCCATACTTCTGTAACAGCGTCGCGTACAGCGTGACCGCCTGCTGCACCGCCGGAGTGTTCAGCTGGGGTTGCCATTGCTGGTTGAACCAGCTGCCCCCGAAGGTGTTAATCATGGTATCCAGGGGCGCAAGGTTCATGCCCCAACCCGCCTGCCCACGCAGCAGAATGCCCGTGATGCCATGGGCTGGATCATTCAACTGCTGGGCAAGCTGCGTGATCTGACTCCAGGTCGGATGCAATGGCATGCTCAGATGGTGCTGGGCGAAGATTTGCTTGTTGTACATAAGGAAACTGCTCTCGCCGTAGAATGGCAGGGCATAAGGATGCCCCTGATAGGAGAGAGACGACATGACCGGCTTGAGCAGATCGCTATAGTTATAGCTGCTCTTGTCGGCGGCTGACATCTTGTCAAGGTACGGCTGCAAATCTTGAATCCAGCCATTATGCGCCCAGATAGGAGTTTCGTAGCTCCCGATGGTCGCAATATCGAACTTGCCAGCGTTGGTGGCGACATCCTGTGTCACTTTCGTACGCAGGTCGTTTTCAGGTAAGGTGACAAAGTTGACCTTGATGTTGGGATACTGTTTCTCGAACACCTGCTGAGTCAGCTGCTCCATCTGGACCATCTGAGAATTGTTCACGGTAGCCACAGTGAGTGTGGTGGTACCGGAAGAAGATGATGGGCTGCCAGGAGAACACGCAGCCAATCCTGCCAGCAGTAGAGCGAGACCTGTAAGCACGGTGATGACGCGTGCGGTGATCTTCACGGCAGATTCCTCCTTAGGAAGTATAAAAGATATTACTACAACAAGACGTCTGGTCACAAATACGACAGGACGACGTTAAGAAGGAAGCTATGCAACGGTTTTGAGCTTTCTGAACACATCCCTCCTTTCTTATGTATGCTCTAAGGAATGGTGTGGAGCAGGAAAAACAGCGCTCACGCCAACCTGCTTCTTTTTAGTCTGCCGTTTTCACCGCAGACTGCCGTAGCTCATAAGGAGTACCAAAAAGCCTCGTTTTTACTTGGTGTACAGGAAGAAAGGCGTAAGTAGCAAAGAGAAGCAAGACTACTGGAAGGTTGGAAAGAACAATGCTATGGTGTTGCACGTCTGCCCATAACCAGAGGTGGATGGAGTTGTTGCGTCGTATTACGGCGGGAATACCATCGCGCATCTTAGCGTCCTTTTGCCTCGTCTCTCATAAACGAGGGCTCTATGACCCAGATTATCGACTCGTCATACGCAACAAAAGTCTGAGAAATTGCGGAAGCTTGCGGATAACGCTGCCTCCGACCTGTGCCTGATGGTATGGTATTGTTAGAAAAACGATTAGCTAATCGTTTTTCTAACAATACCATAGGAAATTACGTTTGTCAAGACTTATCGAGCGGAAAATCAGGGTGTGTGAAAGGTTGCCAGGAAGACGATTTGACTGCCAGGGCGACCGCGAGGGCCGCCCTATTTCCTTAACTCCAAATGACTGCCTGACACTATCTTTATTTGGCAGAAGAAGGTATGATAGATACAGCATAACGATTAGCTTCTGTTTGGAGCCTGTGAGCAATGCATTCCATTGCACATGAAAGCGAGTTGCAACTACATGGCGATGTCTCCCAATCACTCAGTAACCATCAAAGATGTAGCTATTCATGCTTCTGTTTCCGTTGCGACGGTGTCTGCTGTGATAAATAAAAACAAATATGTGAGTCCTGAATTAGCGCGACGAGTACACGAAAGCATCACCGCTTTAAGCTTTCAACGGAATAGTTTTGCTCGTGGGTTAAAGACTCGGGTAAGCTACAGCATTGGACTTATTGTCCCTGATATTACGAATCCTTTCTTCACAAACATCGCCCGTGGGGTAGAAGATGTGGCGAGTGCTCACAATTATTCTTTAATTCTAGGGAATACCGATGAAGACCCTGAGAAGGAGAAAAAATATCTTCAACTATTAGAAAGCAAGCAAGCTGATGGTCTCATCATTGCTGTAACGGCCCGCAGTCACGAGTATTTACAAGCTCTACCTATTCAGCATCTCGCTTTAGTAAGCATTGATCGCTCGCTCTTTGATCTGGGCATCGATACGGTCATGGTAGATAATAGAGCAGGCGCCAGAAAGGCAATAGAACACCTCATTGCGCTTGGTCATCGACGTATTGGTCTGGTGACGGGGATTCGTGGGATCGCGCCAACAGAAGAACGCATATTGGGATATAGGGAAGCGCTCGAAAAACACGGAATTGCTGTCGATCCTGCCTTGATTGCTGTAGCGTATGCGCGTGTAGATGGAGGAGAGCGTGGAGCGATGCAACTCCTCGCACTCGAGGATCGGCCCACGGCGCTCTTTATGATGGATGGAACCATGGCTATCGGCGCACTACAAAGCATAGTGAAGCTTGGTCTGCGTTGTCCAGAAGATATCGCCCTTGCTAGTTTCGATGATTTCACATGGGCTGCAGTGATGCGGCCTCATTTGACGGTCATTGACCAACCAACGTATGAGATCGGCCAACAATCGGCTCATCTCCTCTTTGAACGGCTACAGAATCAGAAAAAAGCACCGAGAGAGATCCGCCTTCAAACGCAATTAATCGTTCGTGAATCATGTGGCGCCATGTTACGATGAAGCACGAGAGGCATAAAGTGAGTAAAGGTCAATAACCAGAAATTTGCTTTGTGTGAGGCATTTACCTGGGTGGATACCTTCATGAGAGGTTGATCTTGCCCTGAAATCGCAACCCGCTAGCTACATCAAGGTGCCCGCCACACCTGTACGGTCAAATCAGCACTGCCAGAAGCAATCAGTTGCCCATCAGGGGACCATTGTGCAGCGTAAACGGTAGCTGAATGGTTGCGATACACTAAAATGGTGCGTCCCGTGGCAGCATCCCAGACCCTGGCCGTGGCGTCATTCCCACCGGAGAGGATTTGCTTGCCATCACGTGACCAATCCACTGCCCACACTTTATCAGTATGGTCTTGATAGGTGAGCAAGTGAAGGCCTGTGGCGACATCCCAGATCTGTACGGTATGATCATCGCCCGCAGAGGCAATGCGCCGTCCATCAGGCGACCATGCCGCAGCCAGCACCCCTGCTGTATGGCCACGGTAGATGGTCGAGGTTTCGCCAGTGGCAGCATCCCAGACCCGCACGGTCTGGTCATCGCTCGCAGAGACAATGTGCTGTCCATCGGGCGACCACAGTGCTGACCATACCCGATCGACATGTCCAGAGTAGACGAGGAAAGTAGTCCCGCTCTTAGGGTCCCATATGTGCACGGTGTGGTCGGTACTCGCAGAGGCGATGCGCCTGTTATCGAGCGACCATGCGACCGTATGCACGGTCTTGGTATGGTCAGAGTAGGTGAAGAGCAGCGCTCCAGTAGCTATATCATGCACCTGAACGATCTTATCTTCACCTCCAAAGGCAATGCGTTTCCCGTCATGCGACCACGCCACGGAGTTTGGCGTCGCGGTCGGGTTATAAGAGGAGGATTCGTTCCCGGTAGCTGGAGACCATACCTTCACCATATGATCCTTGCCTGCAGAGGCAATGAACTTGCCATCAGGAGACCATTCGGCGTCATAGACCTCATCATGATGCCCACGGAAGGTGTAGAGAGGGCTAGAAGTGGGAGTGGTCTGAGTAAGGGCCCACCAGCCAATCCCGCCAGCCGTTATGCCCGCCACGGTCAGTCCTGCCAATCCCGCCAGTACCGTCCTTCTCGAGAGCACGCGTCTATGTGAAGCGGGAGTGGGGATACTGGAGGGAGACGGCGTAGGAAGCGCAGCCAGGTCTAACAGGGCGTAATCGGTCCGAGTCGAGACTTGCCTGTCGGTATCGAGACGCTGCAAGGCAGATGAGGCCACATCGATGGTATGCTCTTCCAGCATGGGCGATGTCAAGAGATTGGTGGACGTTGGCAGAATCCTTGTAGGGATAGAGTCAATCGATGGTCCTGATGCGCTGGCCTGCACCAGGGCATTGGCAAAGGCACGCATACTGGCAAAGCGCCGATGCACATCCTTCTCAAGCGCCAGGAGTACCACCTGCTCAAGCTCGGGTGAGATATCTGGGACTTTCTCGCGCAGCGGAGGAGGGGGAACCGTGAGGTGCTGCATGGCGATCTCCCAATACGTGCCATTGAAAGGGCGTGCCCCGGTGAGCCATTCATAGACAACGACTGCTAAGGCATATTGGTCGCTGGCCGGGCGCGGCTTGCCCTGGAACTGTTCTGGCGCCATATAGTGAACGGTACCGGCGGTCTCGCTCGTACTCAAAGAAGTCGAGCTCTGGGCTGTAAAGGCAAGGCCGAAATCGCTGAGCAAGATCTCGTGGTTCTGTCCCACCAGCATGTTCTCTGGCTTAATATCGCGATGGACCAGTTTTCTCTCATGGGCATACTGCAAGGCGGCCGCTACCTGTGTGACATAGGGGACGACAGTAGCCGGCGAGAGAGGTGTATCCCCGGAATACAGCCGGCGCAGGGTGCCATGAGGTGCATACTCCATCACCAGAAAAGGAACGCCGCTCTCCACACCAAAGTCAAGCACGCGCACAATATGGGGATGCGTGAGGCTGGCGATGGCGCGAGCCTCAGTGCGAAACTGCTCCAAATGCTTGCCGATCAAACGTACCTGGAGCACCTTGATAGCGGTCAGCGTGTTCAAATGAAGATGCTTACCGAGGTAGACATCGGCGAAGCCACCGCGTCCGAGCAGGCGGAGCAGGCGATAGTTGCCAAGTTGCTGGCCCACACGGTCGGTCATCGGCCAGGCCTCCTCTTTGGAACGTGAAAGCGCGTCTTGCCCATTGAAATAACTAGCCAGATAAAGTGAGTCATAGTACAAACGATGAGGAGGGGAATTTTTAGCTGATTGAGACGCTGAAATAGCACATTAGTAGGATTATTGACTCTAATTGAATCATGCCGAACGTATAATACTATGAACCAATGTTACTCATAAGCCCTGGCATATTTTTCTCTCATTAGCAGAAAGTGCTTTATAGTATGGCAGCACTTACAGATGAAGAGCTGGTAGCACGTTGCAAGGCAGAGTTACCCAGCGATACCCGAAGTTATGAAATGCTGGTGCAACGGCATATGAACCGCGTGTATAGCCTGGTTTACCGGGTGGTTGCCAACAAGGAAGAGGCTGAGGACATCGCACAAGAAGTCTTCATCAAGGTGTACCATGGTCTACACAAGTTCGAACAGCAAGCGTCCTTTTCGAGCTGGTTATACCGCATAGCTACCAATTGCGCATTAGATGCTCTCGATAAAATCAAACGCCGCCCTAAAGCTGCTGTTCCCGTGAATGACTTCAAAGCCCCCAAAAATGAAGAGGAGATCGATCCTTTACATCTTCAACCCTCGCAAGCAGCAGGACCGGAAGATAGCCTCATCCTGGCGGAACTGAGGGAGTGCATATGTAGAGTGCTGAAAAAGCTAGAGCGAGAGCAGGCTCGTCTGCTTATTATGCGCGACTTCGATGACCTGAGTTATGACGAAATTGCCAATGTGCTTCAAGTGGGCATGAGCACCGTCAAGATGCGTATTCACCGCGCGCGTTTAGCCTTCCAGGAGTTTTTCAATCAGTTTTGTGGACGGGTCTACCTGAACTTCCCCGTTTCCTCTAGTGGCAAGGCCGAAATGAAAAAGGAGTAAGCCATGAACTGCGAAGAGCTAGCCCAGCTATTACCAGATTTAGTAGATGGTACACTTCCAGCACCGATGCTAGCCGAGGCCGAAGCAGCTCTATCTGAGTGTCCAGACTGCCGGCGAGAGCTAGAAGCAGCGCGCCAGATTCGGACTTTTTTGATAGCGCTCCAGGCTGAAAACGCCAATCTACGTGTACCTGACGGGTTCGAAGCCAGGTTGCTTGCACAGGTCCACGGGCAACGGGCTGGCCTGGAGTTACTGGATTTGTCGTCAAAGGCTTTTATCATGTGGCTGATCGAGCTTATTAATCTGATAGGAGCTTTTATTGATCCAGGCTCCGAGTTAAGAGCAAGCGGTACACAATTGAGTGGAGCCTGATCTCACGATGATATTTCAGCGCGGAAAGGGTACAGACCTCTTATGAGTTTCCAACCAGTGGTTCAAGCACTCACCCAGATTATTACCGATATTCTTTTTTTTATTCCACGACTCGTCAATGGCCTGATTATTCTGATTATCGGCTACCTTATCAGTTGGGTAGTACGCTGGATTGTACGTTTTGTATTCCGACGCATCGGGCTTGAGCAACTGGTCGAACGTACTGGTATTCACAATGCCATGAGAGGATTAGGAGTAAGGACAGGACTACCTGAAATACTAGCGCAAATCGTTTTCTACTTCTTACTTCTCAGTTTTGCAACGGCAGCAGTGCGCTTGATGGAATTCACATCAGTGGCCGACCTTTTAGATAACGTGCTGCACTTCGTACCGAGGGCAATCAGCGCAGCTATCATGGTCATTTTCGGCTCAATGCTGGCACGCTTCCTCGGCAATACGATTACAACTGTGGCCCAAAACGTCAATATTACCTATGGCAGAGCGCTAGGCAGAATTATCGAATATACAATTGTGGCGTTTGTCGTCGTGCTAGCAATCTCAACACTTGGGGTAGATACCTCTATCCTCACGACCAGTCTTACCATCATTATTGCCTCGGTCGGGCTGGCAATTGCCCTCACGTTTGTATTTGGATCACGCGACTCAGCCCGCAACGTCATAGCTGGCTACTACGTGCGCCAAAACTTCCGACCTGGCCAGCGGCTTACACTTGGTGACTATAGCGGAAGAGTTCACTCGACCTCCGGCGCCTACACCATCCTGGAGGTCACTGGCGAAGGAGGACGGCCCGGTACGATCTCCCTGCCCAATACTCTGTTGCTGCAGAGCGCGGTAGCAGGCCAGGAGACTACACCTGAACCTGGTGCCGGTGGCGATCAAACGGGAGGGTCAGCTAGCCCACAGTAAGGCTGCATAACCTTCTAGTACTCCTGGGCCTGGCAGCCCCCCTCTTTACGAAAAAGATCACCTGTGCTCGGAACCGCCTTGCATTCTGTTGAGTTCTTCCTCGAGGGTGCGCAAACGTGCCGAGGCGCCTTCATAATCGACTCGTGCTTTGGCAATCTTTTGTTCCACCCTCTGGACATCCCCTTTGGCCTGCTCCACCTTGAGCCGCAGTTTCGATTCCCGCTTGGCCTGCTTTCTGTGCTGTTTTTGTGTCTCTTGCAGAGATGAAGTAGTCATCTCAGGTGTCAATGGATTTGCCATCATTACCTCTCCTTTGTGTCTGCTCACAGTTGGTAGCCTGTATCCTTCACGAGAAGGGATAAGCGCCTACTTAGGAAAACGAACAAGGGATGGTGCCCGCCTCATTTCGAACGTTGCTGTTCCTGCTGTGTCAACATCTTTCTGTTCCTCAATGCCAGGTACAGGCGAAGCGATAGAGCCAGCCAACTACCACCAAACAGGTAGGCGCCCAGGACATCGCTGGCCCAGTGAACACCCAGGTAAATACGAGCAGGACCAACAAGCACAACAAACAGTGCCGGGAGACTGGCGAGCGCTTTCTGCCATGAACGTTTCCCTCTCGAAAGATACATGCCCAAGGCAAACAACCATCCCCAAAAGGTCACCGACGAGGTCACATCTCCACTTGGAAAGCTCTTGGTGCGCTTCCTCTTGTAGACGTGAACGAGCAATGGGTTTGGACGGGGGCGCTTCACCAGGCGCTTCATGAGTGCTCTGGCAAGCGTACTCGTTAACGGCAAGCTGATGGTCATGGCAGCTTCTAAACGCAGACGCAGCTTCCACAAGGTAGCAGCCACCGGAATGATTAGAACATTCACAATGGCAGGTGAGCCCCCAAGGTAGCTGAGCGTAATGGCCAGGTATCGCCAGAACGATGATCTATGCTTTTGAAGGGCACGGGTTATCTTGACATCGATGGGGAATATGGGGTGCTTGCGCATCCTCCATGCCAGAATCCCAAAAAGAGCACCCTGCAAAGCCGAAAGCACCAGCAGGAAACGGTCGAGCTTCAAAGAAGGTCCTTTCTTGCTCGCTTCGTGCCGTACGTTCCTTTTAGCTTCCGAAGGCGTAAAGGTTTCCATGTCAGATTTTCTTTTCGTCTTGACTAGCTTGAGACGTCCTTTCGCTCCCCTGGATGTTCACATTGCCTACACGCTCGATATGGGCCTCTTCGCGCTTGAGCGTCTCCTCAATGTGTCTGGTCTCCTGGATCTGCCGCTTGCTGATGAAGATCTCTTCCTTCACCACTGGTACCTTCTCGACGCGCACCTGTTCCTCACGCAGCACAATCCTGAGCGTTCCCCCGTCTCTGAGTGCTTCATCAAGCGACTCACCCTCGTTGACCGCTTGAGCAGATGGAGATGGGTGGCCAGACCCGGGACGGCGCTCTACGACCAGCTCCTCGCGGGTAACGGGCACTCTGATTGTCTTTTCCTCAGTGATGACCTCTTTGCGAATCACGATCTCGCCGGTCTCGATTGCCTGCTTGTGAACGCGCAGTTCCTCCTCGCGCACCGGGATGATACGGTCACCATCTGGCTGGACAGGACGAGAATTGACGTCATAGGCTCCGAAGTGGTGCAGGATATCACGAGCTTGCTGCTGGTGACCATATGACTCAACCATCAAGACGGTGCGCCCGGCCTCTACCTGTTGCTGATAGTAGTCGGCTTCGTCCTGGGGAATACCCTTGCTCACCAGCTCATCAGGGAGCCTGCCATCTGCAGCTTCATGCCCCACCAATGTGCTCGCGAGATGGTCTAGGAGACCACCGGCCCTGGCTGTTTGTCCCGCCAGCCGAATCTCATCGTCGCGAAACCCTGCGTGCCGCAGTTCATCGATGGCCTGCTCTGCCAGGGCGTGATCTCGAAAGACGCCGACCACGATCGGACTTTCCGTCGTTGGCATGCGTATGCTCCTTTCGGAAGATGTTTTAGTCGCCGTCAGCCTTATTCGCATGGACGAGGGGAGCGCTGCTGGCACTCCCCTCACTCAACAGAAGGTCGACGTAGATCAGGCCTTCCTCTGTTGCTACCTCTTACGGGGTAGCCTGATCCGAGGTGCCCTCGGCATCAGTGCCCTGGACGTTTACATCTCCTGAACGCTCGACGTGGGCTTCTTCGCGCCGGACGGTATCGGTGACCCGTTGGGAATCCTGGGACTGTCGCTTGCCAATAGCGACCTCGCCCTTCTCGACCGTCTGCTTGTCAGTGGCCACCTGTTCCTCGCGGACCGGGACGCGGTAGGACTCACTCTCGCCGATCGGTTGATCGGATGGCTGGCCGGAGCCGGGGCGGCGCTCGACGTATACTTCCTCGTGGGTGACGGGCACGTCCATCGACTGTTGCTCGCTCACCACGTCTTTACGCAGGCGTGCCTCTCCTGTCTCCACCGGCTGCTTTTGCACGCGCAGTTGCTCCTCACGTAGTTTAAGGCGTTGCTCGCCCTCGGTATCGCTTGTGCTTGCGGTGGTGCCGTAGTCACCTGTTTGGGCAGTTTCGCGCAACGGCTGATTTGCTTGATAGTCTCGCGTGCTTGCGGTGGTGCCGTAGTCACCTGTTTGGGCAGAGCCCCTGCTGGCACCGTAACCTCCATAGCGAGTCATAATACTGGTCGCATCCTGTACTCGTCCACCCGCCAGTACGGCCACGAT
>VBHV01000531.1 GCA_005881995.1 Chloroflexota bacterium
GTAGCCATACTCTGTGCAGGCTTAGCGTTTATCAATTTCGGTATCGATGAGTTGGCGAATCCCCGCCTGCGAGCCGAGCGGCCGCAGCACGGGCGGTTGTTGTCAGGCAAGAAAAAGGATGAAAAGGAGAATCGATGAGCACTACCAAGGATAGCGCATCCCTTTCAAGAACCCATATAGAAACGCAGTCGGCTCCGGCGACTGCCGCCTTCCCACCCGATTTTCTCTGGGGCGCCGCTACCTCGGCCTACCAGATAGAGGGAGCGGTGCATGAAGACGGGCGTACCCCTTCTATGTGGGACCACTTCGCCGCCCTGCCCGGCTCTACATACCAGGGTCAGACAGGCGAGGTCGCGGCGGATCACTATCACCGTATGCAAGAAGACGTTGCGCTTATGGCCGAGCTCAACTTGAACGCCTATCGCTTCTCACTCTCCTGGCCGCGTATCCTGCCGCAGGGCAGCGGCACCGTCAATGAACGCGGCCTGGATTTTTACGACCGCCTTGTCGATGCCCTGCTCGCCCATGGTATTAGTCCCCTTGCCACGCTCTACCACTGGGATCTGCCTGTAGCTTTGCAGGATCGCGGTGGCTGGCTCGTGCGCGATACATCCTACGCCTTCGCCGACTATGCAGAGGTGGTGGCGCACCGCCTGGGAGACCGCGTTCAATGGTGGCTCACGCAGAACGAACCGTGGTGTAGCGCCTACCTCGGCTATGCCCTGGGCATCCATGCTCCCGGCCTGCACAATAAACAGCTGGCCGTGAATGCCGGTCACAACGTCTTGCTCGCGCACGGCCTATCTGTGCCGCGACTGCGCGCGCATCTCTCTCCCCAGGCGCAGGTGGGCATTGCCCTCGATTTCTATCCCGCCTACGCCGCCGATGATCGCCCCGAAACTCTGCTCGCGGTCAAACGCGCCGATACTTTCCGCAATCGCTGGTTCCTCGATCCGCTCTTTCGTGGGCGCTACCCGGACGGCCTTTTTACCGATCTGGAGGTGACTCCTCCGCCTATGCGTGAAGATGATTTTTCCATCATCTCCGCCCCCATTGACTTCCTCGGCGTCAATTACTACTCGCGTATGCTGGTGCGGGGATCCGCAGACCCGGTGACCATTGGAGAACAAACGGTGCCCTCCAATAGTTTTGAAGCCGTCGAGCACATTCCCGGTGCGTCCTATACTGAAATGGGCTGGGAGATCTTCCCCGATGGCCTCGCCAATATCCTGAAGCGCATTCACCGTGAGTACGCCCCCAAAGCTATGGTTGTCACCGAAAGTGGCGCCGCCTTCGACGATCACTGGGACGGCATCGGCAACATTCACGACCAGCTGCGCATAAACTTCCTGCGGGAACACATTCAGACCGTTGCCCAGGTCATACGTCAGGGTGTACCCATCAAGGGCTACGTCGTCTGGTCCTTCCTGGACAACTTCGAGTGGTCCGAGGGCTACCACAAGCGCTTCGGCCTGGTCTACGTTGACTATCCCACCCAGCGCCGCATCATCAAAGACAGTGGCCGCTGGTACGCCTCCCTTGTTGCCTCGCAACGCGGATTGCGCGCCGGGAGGTCGTCAGAGAATGACCATGCCAAAACGAAGGAGAATCTGCAAGGCTCTTCTACCTGAAGTATTCCAGAGATATCTTCGCGCTCTCAAGCGAAGGAATTTGAGGCTGATCATGCTCGACGATTCCCCATAGGCCACGATTTTGTGCGAAGGCGCAAATGTGCTGCATATCCAGTATACCCTTGCCGACTTCAGTCATCGAGCGATCGGCAGCCATATCTTTGAGGTGAATAAGTACGACACGGTTTCCCAGAGTGTGAAGATACGAAACAGGATCGAGACCTGCGTAGGCGACCCAGTACACATCTAGTTCGATCTTAACGAGTGAGGCATCGGTGGCTTGAAGCAAATAGTCAAGGAGGTAGATCCCATCAACGCGGGTGAATTCAAAGTCGTGATTATGATAGGCAAAGGTGATACCGTGTTCCTGGCAGCGCTGCCCGATAGCGTTCAGGCGAGGAGCAAGCGCCTGCATGCCCTCGCGCGTGCGCCACTCATTCGCCAGCCACGGCAGCACGATAAAGGAGCAGCCAATATCCAGGCAATAGCGCATCGATGCCTCCAGTTGCGAGTCTTGTAACGCATCTAACCCAAGATGCGTGCTGACCGGGAGCAGCCCCGTTTCAGCTAGCAATGCCGACATCTCTTGCGCAGTCAGGTTGCCATAGCCTGCAAATTCTACGCCACGATAGCCGATCTGCGCCACGCGCCGCATCGTTCCGGCGAAATCGCGCGCAGTCTCATCGCGCACAGTATATAACTCCAGGGCTACCTGCATATTTTTCAAGATGCTTTCTCCTTATATGTTAATATGCACATTGTCCTTCTATAAGAAGCACTATAGCACATTCAGCTTCTACACTGAACTCTGTGCCATAATTTTAACAGGAGTAGTAGCGCATTCTTCTGAATGCGCGACACATAGTTAGGAAGGAAGTTTTGGTCCGCGTATGAACCGAAAAACGCCCATTGGCATCATCGGATGTGGCAACATCAGCTCCGTTTATCTCAAAGCGCCCGACCTCTTTGATAATTTGCAGGTCGTCGCTTGCGCGGATGTTGATATGGAGCGAGCACGAAGACAGGCAGAGAAATTCGGCATTCCCAAAGTGTGTACCGTAGAGGAATTGCTGGCTGATCCAGAGATTGAGATTGCCGTCAACCTCACCGTCCCCGGTGCGCATGCCGAAGTTGCCCTTGCCGCGATTGCGGCAGGCAAAGCTGTGTATGGCGAAAAGCCGTTAGCAATCAGACGAGCGGATGGGAGAGCCATTCTAGAAGCTGCGCACGCTAAACAGCTACGTATTGGCAACGCCCCTGATACCTTTCTTGGCGGTGGTTTTCAAACCTGCATCAAGTTGATCAACGATGGGCAGATCGGAACGCCTGTTGCTGCTACAGCATTCCTGTTGAATCACGGAATGGAATATTGGCATCCCGACCCATATTTCTTCTATCAACAAGGGGCAGGCCCTATGTTTGATGTAGGCCCTTATTATCTCACGGCGCTCATCGCCATGATGGGCCCGATCCGGCGCGTGACCGCCTCGATGCAGACGACCTTTCCTGAGCGTACAGTGACCAGCGAGCCGAAATACGGGACGAAGATTCCCGTAAACACGCCCACGCATATCGCCGGGATCATGGAATTCGCGAGCGGCGCTGTTGGCACGATTCTTACCAGTTTCGATGTCTGGCATCATCGCTTACCCTTTATTGAAATCTATGGGACAGAGGGCACGCTCAGTACACCCGACCCCAATCGCTTCGGTGGCCCGGTGTATATTCGCCAGGCAAACGATGAGGCGTGGCGCGAAGTCCCCCTGACCCACGGCTACACCGTCAATTCGCGCGGGCTGGGTATCGCGGATATGGCTTACGCTATGCGCACCGGTCGTTTGCATCGCGCTAATGGAGAGATGGCCTACCATGTCCTCGATGTTATAGAATCCTTCATGCAGTCGGCGACTGAGGGAAGACATATCACGCTAACCAGTACATGCGCCCGGCCTGAACCTCTGCATCCAGGCGTACATACGTGGGAAGAAGACCAGGTGGAGTAAGCGTATAGGGTATAATGTTGGAACATGCTGCGGCTTGCTGCTGTCGCATCATATGTGTTTGCGCTATAGGATAGAAAGGCAGGTATGGATGTCTCAAATTAAAGGTCCGGCTCTGTTTCTAGCACAGTTCGCACAGGATATTCCTCCCTATAACACGCTGGAAAACATCACCCAATGGGCCAGAGACCTGGGTTTTACCGGCGTACAGATTCCCGCCTCGGATAAGCGCCTGATCGACCTGGATAAAGCGGCGGAGTCAAAACAGTACTGCGATGACCTCAAGGGAAGATGCAACGGGCTGGCAATCACGGAACTGGCGACCCATCTTCTAGGCCAGTTGATCGCAGTACACCCCGCCTACGATGTCCAATTCGACGCCTTCGCGCCGGAAGAGCTGCATGGGCATCCGCGGGTACCTTTTCAGGCGCGTTGCTGTGGCATACCATGTATCCCTGGCCGCAGCGTCCGGCGGGCCTGGTAGAGCTGGGCTTTCAAGAACTGGCGAAACGCTGGCTGCCCCTGCTCAACAAGGCGGAGGAATACGGCGTCGACCTGGCCTACGAAATTCACCCCGGTGAAGACCTGCACGACGGCATCACCTTTGAGCGCTTCCTCGCAGCAACCGGCAATCACCCACGCGTGCATATTTTGTACGACCCCTCCCACTTCATCCTGCAATGCCTGGACTACATCGGCTACCTGGACTGCTATAAAGACCATATTCGAGCCTTCCACGTCAAGGACGCCGAGTATCATCCCTCGCCCCGCTCAGGTGTCTACGGTGGCTACCAGGGCTGGAAAGACCGTCCGGGTCGTTTCCGCAGCCCTGGTGATGGTCAAGTTGACTTCAAGCGTGTTTTCTCGACATTGACGCAGAATGGCTTTACAAGCTGGGCCGTGCTTGAATGGGAAGATTGCATCAAGGATTCCGTCCAGGGCGCACGCGAGGGGGCCGAGTTCATTCGTAGTATGCTCATCGATGTGCCAACTCGGGCCTTTGATGATTTCGCGGGCGGTGCGCAGGATGTCAAGACCAATTATCGCATACTGGGGTTACAGCCATGAAACAAGATATTCTCTCTAGAAAGTTGCGCGCCGGCATCGTTGGAGGCGGTCAGGGTTCATTCATTGGCGCGGTGCATCGCATAGCCGTCGAACTGGATGGGCAGGCCGAGGTTGTAGCGGGTGCAATGTCTACCGATCTGCAGCGTGCCGAGGCCTCAGCGCAGGCATGGTACCTGAAACGCTCTTACAGGAGCTTCGATGAGATGGCCGAGGCCGAAGCCAGTTTGCCTGACGGCATCGATTTTGTGATGGTGACGGTGCCCAATTACCTGCACTATCAAGTAGCGCGCACATTCCTGGAGCATAATATCCACGTCGTGTGCGATAAGCCGATGACCTTTAGCCTGGAAGAGGCGCAGGCGCTGGTGGAGCTGGTCGAACAGAAAAAGCTCATTTTCGCGCTGACTCACAACTACACCGGCTACCCCGCGGTACGGCACGCGCGCCACCTTGTACGTACAGGCGCGGTCGGCACCATTCGTAAAGTCCTGGTCGAGTATCTCCAGGATTGGCTGATGGAACCGCTTGAGCGCGCCGGAAACAAGCAGGCGCTCTGGCGCACCGATCCAGCTAAATCGGGTATGGCAGGCTCTGTCGGTGATATCGGTACACACGCTGAAAACCTGCTGGAATTTATTACCGGTTTAAAGATAGCGGCTGTATGCGCAGACCTGACCGCCTTTATCGAGGGTAGGCAATTGGACGACGATGCAAATTTGCTGCTGCGCCTGGAAAATGGAGCCAAAGGCGTCCTTACCTGCTCGCAGATCGCGGCTGGCGAAGAAAATGCCTTGAGTATCCGTGTCTATGGCGACAGAGCGGGCCTGGAATGGCACCAGATGGAGCCGAACACGCTGCTATTCAAACAGCCCGGGCAGCCTCTCCAGGTCCTACGGACAGGTTTGCCCTATATGAGCGAGGAGGCCAGAGCCGCTACTCGCCTGCCCGCCGGACATCCGGAGGGTTTTCTGGAAGCCTTCGCCAACGTCTACCGCTTGGCGATTGCCGATATCCGGCGCGTTGAAGCGGGCGAATCGCCGGTAGGGGGTTATCCAACGGTGTACGACGGCCTACGTGGCATGCAATTTATCACGAAAGTCGTTGAGAGTTCGCAAAAGGGCGCTAGCTGGATAGACCTGGTGGACTCACGCTCTTGATTTGCATCGATAAAAGCTTCCTGGGGAATGGCAGCTACGACTGCGACCAGGGTACGGGTAGCTGGCTCGTTCCAAGCAGGCGAAAGGTGGCCTTGACCGAACCAAAGCTTACTACATCTCCGTTCTGGAGCAATTCCGGCTTGAGCGGGGTTAACGTCAGCTCGCCTAGCCGCGTCTTATTGCGACTCTGCAGATCTTCGATATAGAAGAGGGTTTTTTCAAGGTGAATCCGCGCGTGCTGGCGCGAGACTGTACTCGAGGTGTCGAACGGCGTGAGGTCGATCTCTGGCGTGATCTCGCGCCTGGGATCGACCCGCCCGACAATCACAGAGCTCTCTTTGATCGTGATACGTTGCACAATCTGCTCGTTCTGCTGGATGTCCAGAAATGCGTAGATTTTTGCACTCTTTGGCGCTACCGGTCCCATGCTGAGTTTGGGCCTGATCAAGGTCTGCTCGACTGCTGCTAGTTCCTGCTCAGTATCAGGCCTGGGCCTGATCAAGGTCTGCTCGACTGCTGCCAGTTCCTGCTCAGTGCCGGGCTTTGAGCTCACCTGGCTGGGCGTGACTGGGAAAGATTTCATCACCGCGAGCAGACTGGCCACGCGCTCTGGACGCTGCAGCGGGTGGTCGTCATCAAGCTCCGGCAGTGCCGAGAGTACCCTGCCATTGCGCACGAATAACCTTCTCCAG
>VBHV01000532.1 GCA_005881995.1 Chloroflexota bacterium
TGGATCGTGAGAACATGGTAGAGCATCGGCCATACATCAGTGCAGAGCCAACGGACTCGTTGGGCAAGCTTCCAACTCCCGTGCTGAAGAAGGTCTTGAGGACGAAATACATCGTAAATATCAAGCCTCTCTAGTGCCTGCCTTGCAGCAACCTGAAGATCATCCTCTGTTGCTTGTGGAACAGCAAGCGTGCCAGTAATCACATGGTAAGCTCCAGGAATAAGGCCAGTCATCCCCTCCTTCTTCTGCGGGGGAAGAACATATCCCTGAATGTACTGGAACGGGGCAGGATCAATCCTGGCGAGATCTCGATGAAGAGCGAGGCAGCGTTCTAACGAAAGGTCGCCATGTTCGTTAAAGGCCGCTGGCTCTAGATAGAGTTGGAGATCGATATCACTGCAACCCGGAATGTAGCCGCCTTTCAGTGCAGAGCCATGGATCACAATACACCACGGGCTTAGATGCTGGAGGTAGACGAGTGCCGCAGCGCGAACAATCGACTGCGCTTCTGAGACAATTGGAGAGAGGTCGAGAAGGTAATTTTCTTGCTCATTCAGCATGTCACATTTCTCCTGTCCTTTAGACTACTCTTGTGCCCCTGGCCCGTCAAGAGGCTCACCTCCTCTCTCGATCTCTATAAATGATATCCCCAGGGCGACCGCGAGGGTCGCCCCTACCATACACGTTAATCGTGTAAAACAGGTAATGTAGTATTGTACGGGCGACCCTCGCGGTCGCCCTGGTAATTCTTGTGGTAATCTTGTAGTAATCTCCCAACGCTATTGACATCCACCCCCCTCACAGTGCATAGTGATGTGGACATCTCTTGGCGAGTACACACTTATTGGATACCCAAACACTTTCAATTCTCAAACGCACAACTCAATACTTCAATACCCAGCAGCAGCAGGCCTACCTCGTCGGCGGCTCCCTGCGCAACATCCTGCTTGGCGAACCCTGCAGCGATTGGGACATCGTCATCGAAGGCGACGCGCACAAACTGGCCCGCCGCTTAGCCGACACACTGGGCGGATTCTACGCCCACCTGCATGAAAAAGCCAGCCGCGTCATCATCAAACACGACCCATCGGACATCATCCTCGATATCTCCCCCCTCAACGGCAGGACAATCGAAGAAGATTTGCTCCGGCGCGACTTCACCATCAACGCCATCGCCGCCCCGTTGGACGAAGTCGTGCAATATATCGAGGGAGATACAGATCAATCCGGGATCGGGCGACCACAAGCATCCCCCCTACATCTCATAGATCCCTTACAAGGGCTACAAGACCTGCAGGCCCACCGCCTCCGCGCGGTCGATGAAACCATCTTTCAACATGATCCATTGCGCATGCTGCGTGCCGTGCGTCTCAAAATGCGTTACCACCTCAACATCGACCTGCACACCCAGGAACTGATCAAGCGCGATGCCCCCCTTTTACCAACCGTAGCCGCCGAGCGCATTCACGATGAACTATACGCCATCCTCGAACCGGGCGGCGCAACTGCACGTCTGCACTTCCTCGATCAACTTGGACTGCTCACCGTCCTCATCCCCGAATTCACAGCCGCCAGGGATATGCGTCAGCCCAATCCGCACTACTGGGACGTACTACAACATTCATTGGAAACCGTTACCGCCCTCGAACAACTTGCCCATACATTAGAAACCTCATCTCCCAATAATGGTCCTATCTCCATTTCCGAAAATATCACGCAAATACAGAATATCTTATATGAGGCGGAACAGCAGGGCATTTTTTCGTTCGCGGCGCTCACAGCTCCACGTATGAAAATGGCCGCGCTGCTGCATGATATCGGAAAGCCGCCCACGTACACTCTTGGAGAGGATGGTGCCGTTCATTTTTATAACCACCCGCAGGTAGCCGTGCCCCTGGTACAGCAGATCATGCGCCGTTTGAGCGCGAGTACGCAGGATCGACGATTGGCGCAACTGGTAGCGGCACATCACATGCGCCCTGGCCAGCTTGGACAGGAAACAATAGTTACACCGCGCGCCATTCGCCGTTATTTCGTCGATCTCGGACCAACCGGCATCCTGGTCGCCATCTTTTCACTGGCCGACCACCTGGCAACATTGGGGCCACTACAGCCATCCGGCGACGCCTGGGAACGACATCTCTCCGTCGTGCGCCTGCTGCTCACCTGCTATATTCGTGAACGGGAGAGCATTCTGCCCCCGCGCCTGCTTTCATCCGAAGAACTCATGCGCCGTCTGAAGCTAGAACCCGGCCCCGTCGTCGGCCAACTGCTCGAAGTCATCGCCGAAGCCCAGGCCGAAGGCACCATTCATTCTAAAGAAGAAGCCCTCTGGTTCGCAGAAGAACATCTCGGGCGATTATAGCGATGACCAGGGCGGAGTCGGGCTTGCCCCCGCCCTGGTCATTCCTGGCTATTCGGGCTTCGTATAGGGTAGGGGCCGGGCTTGCCCCCGCCCTGGTAATACCGGGTTGACAACCCAGCCTGCATATCGTACCATTACCTGGGTATCTGTGAGAGCTAAATGACACACATAAGCAACCCATTTTTCAGTCAGGTTAACAACCTCTTCAGCCCATTGGAGATTGTAGTGAAGTCAATCGCAATATTTTACCAGGGCCGCAAACAAGATACCTCAGATGTTGCTCTCCGCCTCACACGCATTTTACAGCAGCAGGGCTATGAAGTCCGCACCATCGATATACGTGTAGAGGGCGAGGAGACTCCTGATACATCATTAATAGGCTGCGACCTGGTAATCGTGCTGGGCGGCGACGGCACAATTCTGCATGCCGCCCGCCTGACCTCCTTTGTCGATATTCCCATCGTCGGAGTGAACTTCGGGCGTGTGGGCTTCTTAACCGAGTTGGAGCCTGACGAACTTGAAACCAAATTGCATTTCTACCTGCATCAAGACCAATCCGTCTGGGTTGACAAACGCACGATGCTGCATGCCATCATCAACCAGGATGGACACCAGGAAGAATTTCTGGCCCTCAACGATATTGTGATCGCTCGTGGCCTATTGCCCCGTGTCGTAAAGATACAAATCACTGTAGATGAATACTCATATAGCACTAGCTATGCCGATGGCATTATACTTTCGACGGCTACCGGTTCGACCGCCTACAACATGGCAGTAGGTGGGCCACTGCTGCACCCCCAGGTGCAGAGCAGCGTTTTAACACCCATCGCACCGCACCTGGCATCCGATCGCTCATTGGTGCTGCAGCCGGAGGCGACGGTAAAACTCCAGATATTTACCGGCTCGCAGAACGGCGTATTCTCGGCAGATGGGCAGATGAACCGCGAGATAATCGACGGCGCAACCGTCATCGTGCATAAAAGCCAGTATGTCACCCGGTTTCTGCGGCGCAGGCCGCCGACCTATTTTTACCAGATCATTCATGCCAAGCTGAAAGGCGACGATTCGTAGGGTTTCCAGGTAGATACCATGTTACTTGAACTAAACATCAAAGATTTCGCGATTATTGATAATCTGCATCTTAGCCTGCACCGTCTATTCAATGTCTTCACAGGCGAGACGGGCGCGGGAAAGTCAATCATTATCGACGCGGTAAGCGCCCTCCTCGGCGGCAAGATCGGCGCCGATTTCGTGCGCGCCGGGTGCGAACGCGCCACCGTTGAAGGCATCTTCTCCACCGGACCCTTGCCCTCCATTCAC
>VBHV01000533.1 GCA_005881995.1 Chloroflexota bacterium
AGCAGTTCACCCCGGCGGTGCAGGAACCAATGGCAACATTGGTCCATTTCGCTCCATCGTAGCGCACAAAAGTACCGTCATTGTCATACCACGGCTTGTCATGATCGAAGAAAGAGGTGGTGCGCTGACCAATCGTCTGGCTGCCATAGAAGGGCCGGTGCATGAATGGTGTTGGGGCAGCGTTTTGCGCCTTCACCCCGCTATTGCGCTGCATATGCAACAGGGCGGCGTGCAGCGACGTTGCTTCAATTCTCATGCCAAATAAGATGCCAAGCAGCAAGCCAGCAAGGGGAAAAAGAGGCAGTTTGTTTTTCATGCTGTTTTCGCTCTCTAGTGTAGGGGTGTCATACATCTCACCCATCAGCTTCATCATTCTGCGAATGGCTCTCTCTTGAGCAGTCTCCTGGCCTAACCTCCCACAGCTATCACATGGGAGATTGCCGGGGAAAGAGGAGCTACTCTTACGTGCGCCTGAGCGCCACTAACACGGGCCGACCAGTAGCGCGGAGAGCCGCCCAGCACGCGATTGATAGGATTGGATGAGGTAAAGGTTACAGTAGAGCTATCCGCCGTCCATTGTGGATTCGCATTGATCTGCATCCCGGTCTGAGCGGAGGAGGCAACCATTCTCGAACGACCGGTTGCCACGTCAACCACTGCAATAGCGCTCTGCAAAGCCTGCGTATCCTGGTTTGCAATGCGGCTATTCGTATTCGTACGTACGACATAGGCGATGCTGCGACTATCAGGTGACCAGGCAGGCGCAAATCCATGACCGCCATCGGTATCGGCTAAACGCCTTTGTTGGCTCCCAAGGCTATTCATCACCCACAATCCAGCAGGGAGGAATGGTGTAGGGCTATCTGAGAGGCGCTCGTAGGCAATGGTTTTGCTATCAGGTGACCAGGCGAAGAGCCCGGCGATAGATTGGACTCCGCTCCCTGTATGAAAGAGGTGCGTTTGACCACTGCCATCACTATTCATCATCCAGATGTCGCTACTCATACCCTGACCGGCCGAGGTTGAATAGACAATGTGCGAGCCATCGGGAGAAGCGGCAGCATCCACCAGGAAAGCCGAAGGAACTGAGATATCAATATTTTTGTGCGCGCCCGTTGCGGCATCGACCTGCCATAAACCAGGATTCCAACGATTGCCATCGATTGCTGCAGAAGGGCCTAGAGGAAACATGGGACGATACAGGAAGATATGGCTCGTTGCACCTGGAATCCAATGGAGAAAGTTTCCCATAACCGCTGCAGGCGTCAGGTTCAGCGTCATACGCTGCGTATTATATATCCACACCTGTTCACCATGATCGCCGTTTCCATCGATTGCCAGGTAGCAAGCATCTGGCGAGAGTTGCATAGACAAGACACTATCCGACTCTTGAAGACCAAATTCATTACTAAAATGTGCGATTGGCTGGGGATTGCCAAGTGGTTGACCGCTTGTTCCCCTGGGCGCACGTGCTAAGACAAAACCATCAGGCTGTTTCAATGTGAAATAAACATATCTCGGGTGTCCACTCCCACATGTACACATAGAACAACCGGGTGTTGGAGTCGTTTTCTCCCCCAGCGTAGCAATACGATGTGAGGTCGGTTGACTCTTGATTACATACACTGCAATAGCAGCTCCTATTAAGATAAAGAGTAGGGTAACTCCGATCAACCAGCGAGGTGGCAGCTTTTTTCTTCCTTTACGCCAAAACATCGGATATTTCACTCTCCTTCCTCAGCTTCCATACAAGCTCTTCTGTATATTATCTTCCATGCATTCCATTTCGTTCTCTTTTCAGGATAGCACGCCAACCAAATACATTTAGCAATACAATCCCGCTTAGAGATCGAGCCGAGATTTATAGAAGAACTGCTTTTTCTGAGGGGCGTATACTGGCATTGTGACATGAATTGTGCCGCGTGGTTTGGAGATCAACAGCGCTGTTGGCCCCAACCACGCCGGCTGTACAACTTCAGGCGATGAATCTGGGTACGTATGAGTCCTTCATTAGAAGAGTACAATCGGGTGTACTCCGAGAGGAGTAAAAAATGCGTCATCGAAGAATGCTCTATATTACTAGTCTATGCCTCCTGGTCGTGGCTCTACTGCTAGCCGCGTGTGGGCCTTTTGGCGGGAATCCAACCAGCACACCTACCGTGGGCAATCTTTCCACCAGGGTCGTTTCGACTAACCCTACCATCGATCAACTCGTACGGAATGTGCTGGTGAATATGCAGCAGCACGCCTGGAATCCGCGGGCCAGGACAGGCAACGTGGTGACAGGTGGATTGTACATCAACTGGAAGATGAGCAATCCATCGCTTACCAACGCGGTGCGGCCTGGCCCTGATGGAAACCCGCAGCATAACCATGATCCGCAGGTGGATCTGTTCTACCTGTCCGCGCTGGCTGAATATCACCAACTGCATCCGCAGGATCATAGCTTTGATAGCGATATAGCGCAAATGACCTCCGTTGTGCTGGCGGAGTTTGGTGCCTACAGTGTGCCGAAGGGCTGGATTTACTTCTACCTGCTCAATGATGGACTGTTATTACATAATCGCGACCTGGTTAACGAGGCTCACACTACCGCAGTTAACTTTTTTGATACTTGGTATGTGCCCAGCCGTGGCCTGGTCTATGACAAGAGCCACTCTCCCGGGGATTACTCGATCGACCACTCGCTGATGTGTGGGGCAGCACTGATCGACGCCGGACATTGCTGGAATCAGCCAAATTTGGTCAAGGCAGGTAAGAACACCATCGATCTCATCCTCGCGGTGGCGCTTGATCCCGGGTACAATCTGTTCTACAACAGCGTAGTGCTGAACAAAGACGGGAAAGATGTGCCGCAGAACTACCAGGCCAAGCCCAGCACGCAGGGACAGGCGGTCGATGCCCTGGTGACTGCCTATATGCTCACCCATACGACGCATTACCTGGATGTTGCGGGGCAGGTGCTGCAAAGCCTCTTCAGGTCTGGCCTCTGGGATAGCGCGCGAGGGGGCCTCTACTTCGCCATCGATATGAAACAGGGGCTTTTACTGACCGACTATAAAGAGACGCGCAGCCAGACGCTGGTCTTGCTGGCTTTGCACCATTTCAACCAGGTCAGCGCGCAGTTTACACAGCAAGAACGGCAGCTAACCGCCGTGATCACAGATCATTTCTATCAAGCCACCTATCACGGCTTCTTCTACCGCGTCAAATCTGACTTCCAGGTGTATGTCAGCCGCCCCAATGCAGGCATCGGCGTAGAAGATTATTTCACCACCGAGGCGAAGGGCAGCGCGCTTGATGCTCTACAAGCAACCGAGCTACCATAGAAAGGTAGGTTGCTTATTTGTGAGAAGCTGCTGTATTTCTCCGGCTGCCCGTACTGAAAGAAACATGTGAGCGCTAAAACGAACGCACGCTGTGCAATGTCCCTGATGAGGAGTGAGGACGATGATGTATAACAAAGCTAAACGCAAGCAAGGCCACAGCCTGGTAGGACAACTGAAACAATCTCTACTGATCGTAGCGAGCTTAATTGCATCCATCTTCATTTTCAGTATTCCGATAAGCATCATTGCATCACCTTCGCAGCACAACCTCGATGCACAAAAAGGTGCTCTTCAAGAGGATCTCAATAACATACTGGTCTCAATGATCAACCAGGAGACGGGTTTGAGAGGACATATCACCACTGATAACATTACATTCCTCCAGCCGTGTACCAGTGGCCGACCACAATTCCTGCTGGCAACCCAGGGTTTGAAAAGCCAGGCGCAGGGCAGTGACTTCAAGGATACAGCAACGGCGCTCGCGCAGGTAGAAGAGCCTGCTACTGCCTGGTACAGCAGCTATGCTGAAGTGCAGATCCACAACATGCAATCCGGCAAGCTTGCTGCTGCTCGCGCAGACAGTACCTACGCATTTGGTAAAGCCTTATTTGATAAATTCCGGGCCTCAGTCGCTCTATTACAAGACGCCATGCAGCATGATCTCGAAACCATTCAGTCCCGGCTCAGGATCACCGGCTCGCTTATCGTTCTCGGCGCCTTGTTGTTGGCAGGCATGGCCATCATCGTGTTATGGTACACCTTCAGCCGGGTTTTCAAAGCCCTGCGCGAACAACTCGGCATGCTCATGTCTACGACCAGCTTGCTTGGGGCAGGCGATCTCTCGGCTCGTGTCCAGGAACTGGACTACGATGAGCTGAACCACCTGGGCCAGGTCTTTAA
>VBHV01000106.1 GCA_005881995.1 Chloroflexota bacterium
AGAAAGGCGGCGTACTGGCGCTGGCGGTAGCAATTTTAGTCCCGGGCGTGCGCGGAGCCGCCGTAGTCGCAAGCGGGCTGGCTGACGTAGGGTTTACCACCTTTGTAATCGGACTGTCGCTGGGGAGCATCGTGTTCCTGAGCCTGCATTTCTTCCTGGGCTACCTGGGAGGATCAGCCCTGTCTGCCATCGGGCGTTTCCTTCCATCGACAACAGTGATTATCCTGGTTCTCGCCCTGCTCGTAATTGTCTATCTATTATGGGTAGTCGCTTCACGCTGGCAGAAAGCGGCGCGCGCCGAATTAGAGGCCGCGCAACAGAATGCGGCAGCCCTTGAGGTCTGGCATGAAGGTATATGCCCGGTATGTTTAGCCTTATACGCTGCGAATCAACTGCACACGTATACACGAGATCAGTTGAGCGTGTAACATTTGTGCTTTGAGAAGGGAAGGATAGACCAGTTAGATGTCCACGACATTCACCTTGAACCCTGAGCGGGTTGCCTACTTCGAAGCAGCTGGCTGGAAAGCCTATTACGATCATAAGTGGATAAAGATGCTGCGCCTGATCGTCGAACTCTGCCAGGAGCAGTTTCGCATTCCATTCCCCGTGTCCCTGCTAGCCGCCTATTACACCACCCGCGCATCGCTAGCCTGGGCGCCGGTTGAGCATGATGAGCGCAAAGTTTTTGCCTACCTGGAAAAGTTCTATCGCGTAGCCCGGCGCTATTCTGGACTATCCTACGACATCAAACGGGTAGCAACCCTTGAGTTGCAGTATTTTGATGTGCATCGACGCTTATCGGGCAACCCGGAGAAAGAGGAATTTTTACAGACCCTGGTAGCATTGCACAGCGCCATTTTTGGACTTACACCCGAAGAGGCGCGAGAATCGGCAGAGTGGCGCCTGCTCGCAGCCAACACCGTCGATCTTATCACCAATAAAAACTCGACCGACGTTGCAGGGGACTGGATCAAACTGGAAGAATATTTACGCCACTGCTATCGCTCAATTCAGCAAGCGCGCACTAAAGATGCGGCTATCAGTGCTAACTGAGCCATCCATGTCATGCGCAAACCGTTTGTACTCAATGACTTGCTGGATATGATTGCTCAACTTGTGTCCAACCCTCGGTCATACTATTGCCCGCGCAAAACAGTTTGACCAGGCGCGGATCAAATTGTGTTCCCGCGCACCTGTAGAGTTCTTCACACGCCTGAATCGACGTTCGCTGCGCTTGATAGTCGCGGTTTGAAGTCATAGCATCGAACGCGTCCGCAATAGCAATGATGCGCGCTCCCAGTGGAATCGACTCTCCCTCCAACCCGTCGGGATACCCTCCGCCGTCCCAGCGTTCGTGATGATGATAGACCAGGGGCACAACCTTGTTCATCGGCCTATAAATGCACAGTATACGCGCGCCATAGGCTGGATGTTTTTTCATAAGCTCGTATTCTGCATATGTGAGGGGTAATGGTTTCTCCAGAATGACGTTGTCGATGCCAATCTTTCCAATATCATGAAAAAATGCCGCCAGCGCAATCGTCAGCACCTCTTCTTCCGAGAGATCAAGCACGCGGAGAAGACATAAAGCAAGCGAAAGTACCCGCTGTGAATGGTCATACAGTTGTTCGTTCTTCGAGTGTAAGCGTGCAGAAAGCGAGGTGAGTACTTCCAGAAAACGCTGGTTGAGCGCGCGGCGAACTTTGCGTTCAAAGCGCATCGCTGGCGCGCCCGGGGATGTTAGCCTTTTCGATCTGAATGCGGTATCTCTGTGTAGCCCGGGGTGATCGGCATGCGGAGGCAAAAGGGAAACGTCTCCCTCAAGCGGTGCGTCAACGCCGGTACCTTCATTGGTAACATGCGTACTCATAGGTCATCCCCTTTCAACTGGGCGCAGGATGATAGTGGATACTTTATTATATAGACGCTTTACAAGGGACTTTCTTGTAATTTCTTATGTCACATTTATTCATGTAGTACCTGTGTATATTAGTACGTCTCATTGATGCAAAAAGTGGCAACAATTGGGACAGGAATAGGACTAATGGGGGAGTAGAGAAGCAACCTCTAAAAACTCGACAACGTACAAGGGATATGGTAATATAAGGGCCAATATCGTAGGGGCATATTTCCTCCTGGGAGCAAGCGCACCGGCGCAAAAAAATGCAAGGATAGCTGTCTGCTCATGCTTCATACATGCATGTTTGCGTGGGTCTGGCTGTTCTTACGTCTAGAAAGAACCAATGCGAACCTTGTTGCTGGCGACAACCAACCAACATAAGTTGGAAGAGTATAACGCCATCTTCTCGCATCTGCCCGTAATCTTACGGTCACTACGCGAGGTTCCCTTAGAGATGGATGTGGAGGAAACCGGCCAGACCTTCGCCGAAAACGCGCGCATAAAAGCGCTCGCCTATGCTCAGGCGACAGGAATGCTGAGCCTCGCTGATGATTCTGGCCTGGAAATAGATGCGCTTGGCGGCGCTCCGGGAATTCTCTCCGCCCGCTTTGCGGGGAGAGATACCCCTTATCAAGAGCGCTTCCGCCTTATTTTGGAGCAGTTGAAAGGCCTGACAGGAGCGCAGCGCGCGGCACGTTTCCGCTGCGCCATCGCGCTGGCTGAACCCTCTGGCTATTGTCGCGTAGTGGAGGGCGTCATTGAGGGGGTGATCGCTGATCGGCCACGCGGGGCACATGGCTTTGGCTATGACCCCATATTCCTGGTACCTGAACTTGGGAAAACAATGGCTGAATTGACGCCCGAACAGAAAAATCGTATCAGTCATCGTGGGCGCGCGGCCCAGTTGGCCCGTGTTCTGCTTGAAATTTGGCCCTATCTCCATCGGTAGTTCGCTTGTTCGTAGAGAGATGACAGACGCAAGGAACAAGAACGTTTATGGCAAAAAAGCCTCCTATCCGCGTGGCGCTTGACCTGGAAACGACAGGGTTGCATGCAGAACAGGATGCCATTCTTGAGGTCGCGGCCATCAAGTTTCAAGGCACGATGGTTCTTGACAAAATGGAGACACTGGTTGCGCCTGGGCGTTCCATTCCTTTTCGCGTGCAGCGGCTCACCGGCATTACCCCCCAGAAAATCGCGGACGCCCCCGCCTTCGAGTCCATTGCCGGGCAGTTACAACAGTTCTTAGGAGAGTATCCCATCGTTGGCCACAGCATTCCTTTCGATGTCGGCTTCTTACGCCGCCGCGGCCTCGTGCGCAACAACGCCCTGATCGACACCTTTGAACTGGCCACCGTTCTGTTACCCTCTCTCTCCAGCTATAACCTGGGTCAGGTCGCCCTTGCATTAGGCGTACCCGTCGCACCTGGGCGGCACCGTGCGATGGTAGATACCATCCTGGCAATGGAAGTATTTTTAGCCCTGCATCGCCTGCTCCAGGCAGTGGATACGCCTATTCTCAAAGACCTGGCACATCTCGATGCGCCGCGTACCTGGCCCCTGCTGGGCTTCTTTCGCCAGGAATGGCGCGACCGTATGGACCAGGATGGACTGCAGCCCGGCTCCCTGCGGGGCAACCTGGGTGACCGCTTCGCTGCTCAGTTGGGGATGGACCCGCGCATCTTATCCTTCGCAATGGCGCGCCAGGTCGGAGTCCCCGCTGAAGAGGAGCAGCCAGGAGCTGGCGAGCAAAGCGATGGAGCGATCCCGGTGCTGGCAAACGGCAACGGCGCGCCGCAGGATAGTGTTCCCTCCCTGGAGGTACTGAGTGAAGCGCCCATCGTGAGTGCCCTGCAGACATTAGTGGAAGTCATTCCCGAAGAAATACCCCAGATGGGTAGCCCTGAGCCAGCGGAGGAAGAGCGACCAGGCAGCCAGCACCCGCAGCAACCCCTACAAGCCGGATATCAGACGGCCTATAGCGCCATACGGCAGACCCTCTATGAACGAACTCAGCTCCTCGTGGAAGTGACGGTGGGCGCCAATGACTATACTCCCGCCTTGCTGCCCGCCCTTGAATGGTTAAGTGACGGCGCGCATCCTTCTGAAGCCACTAGCACTCCTCGCTGTCTGGTGATTGCCTGTGCAAACCAACAGGGAGCGCGTCGTTTAACTGAGACCGTTTTGCCGCGTTTGCAGGCGTCGCTGAAAACGTCGTTGCCTGTAGCCTACCTGGCTGAACGTGGCGGCTATCTGTGTGTGCATCGCTGGTTTGGCTCGGCCCTGCGCCGCACCAGTGGTGAATTGTCGGCGGAGCAGGCGCGCGGATTGGCAAAACTGGGACTGTGGGCGCAGCAAACCCTCACAGGAGAACGCAGTGAATTAACCCTCTTGCCCCAGGAAATAGCAGCGTGGGAACGTATCTCCTCGGGCGTCGAGCGCGTCTCGCTTACACTGCCGGATGGACGCACAGAAACCCCTTATCAGCGTTGCCTCTATCGCAAAAATGGCTACTGCTTTGTCGGTCGTGCCGAAGAGCGCGTCAAAGCGGCAAGCATCGTGGTCACCACCCACGCCGGGTTGCTTGATGATCTCTCTTCTCCACGTTCCCTGCTCAGTGGCGTCACACACCGTTTGATTCTCGATGCAGACCTGTTGGAGGAAGAGTCCGCGCGCTGGAGCAGCGTCGAACTTGATTACACACGCCTGCTTGAACTCCTGAATACCATTGGGGCTGAACTGCCCAATGGACGCTACCAGGGGTTGCTGGCGCTGGCCGCGCCCGCTTTGCGTGAAAACGGTCCGGGGGGTCTTTCAGCAACACCCACCGTGGAAAAATCTGCCCTTGATGCACGTATGCTTTCATGGTTTCAGGCATTGCGGCAGGCGCGTACAGCCGTTGATACTCTGTTCAGCGCATTGGGACATCTACTACAGGAAGGAATCAACGGGGGCTCGCGCGATAAGAGCAAGCAGGAGAATCTTGGCCGTGGAGGGCGTGCCATCGAGCGCATCGATCAACCGTTGCGGCTGACGGCGCAGATGCGCAACATGGCAAGCGGGATGGAAGTAGAGCACACCTGGCAGCAAACCGCCCAACGTCTCCAGGCGGTCATCAATTTCGTACACGAAGCGGAAAAGATCATGCTGGCGACCCGGCGCAGCCGTCACCGCCTCGACGCGGGCAGCAGTGACGATGAATCGCTCGCCTGGGAACTGGCCGAGCTTGCCCGGCGCCTGCTTGAGCAGAAGCAGTTGGGGCAGCGCGCTTTCATGCAGGGCAATGCGGCAGGTGAAGAAGACCGCATCGTCTACTGGCTCCGCGTTCCCCCCGCGCCTCCTCCCTTTGCGCAACAACGCCTGGTCGAGCCTGCGGCTGTGCAGTCCCTACCGCAAACGCACGCGCCTGAAAGCGTGCCAGTACTGCATGCCCAGGATGTGCAGACTCCAGCTTTCATGAAACAACATATTCTCACCCCTGGTGTGAGCAATATCTTCGCGGGAGTTGCTCTCTCCGTTGACCATAATTTTTCATTCTATCGTGGACGCTATGGGCTGGATGCTGATGTCTGCCCGGCGCTCTCGGTAGTCACCGAGCATCACGAACAAACCCTGCTTTATCTGCCCAATGACGTGCCAGAGCCGAACGCGCCGCAGTACCAGCGACACCTGGATGACGCCATCACGCAGCTTGCTACTTCTCTGGATGGTCAGCTCGTCGTCCTGTTTACCTCGTATGCCGCTCTGCGCAGTTCCTACGCAGCGGTCAAACCACTCCTGGAAGCGCGTGGGATACTAGTCTTAGGACATGGCGTCGATGGCTCGCCGCGCCAGCTCTGGCAGATGTTCTCCGATCAAGAACGTGTGGTTCTGCTTGGCACAGGCAGCTTTTGGGATGGCACCGACGAAGTCAGCCGCCCACCCGCTTGTATCCTGGTGGCTCGCCTGCCCATGCCGGTTCTCAACGACCCGCCCATCGCGGCCCGCGCCGAACACTATTCCGATCAACTCCACCAGGTGACGGTGCCCATGGCCTCCCTGCGCATGCGCCGCGCCCTCAATCGCTTAGCATGGAGCGGCGACAAACGCAATGCCGTCGTGCTATTTGATCGCCGCATCATTTCAAAAGAGTACGGCGCGACCGTCCTGCATACCCTCCCCCGCTGTTCACAACGCCAGGGCGCCATCTCCCACATGCCTGAAATTGTACTCGACTGGTTGACGGCTACCGGCTCCTGGGAGTAATATTCCTTCGCCTCGATTGCTTATATCGTGTATACCCAATCAATAGCACCGGCGTTAAAACCAGCAGCGCCAACGGGCCAATCGTCGTGAAAAATACTGTGAAAGGAGGCATCAAGAGCGACCCTCCTATAACTGCAATAATGGGGAAAAAATAGCTTGCTGCGTTACGGCTCTCCGGGGTATCCTCCATACAATCCTCATCCTCCCAACTTCAAACCCAGGCGCGCACAACGCGCGTCCCCCTATTTTCATTCTACCTGTTTTTACAAGAAGCCGGCAGTTGAAGTAAACCGCAACCACAACATCCAATAATATAACCGCATCTATGTTATAATAGCCGATATTGATAAACAAATATCTGTGACCGCAGCCGATGAGCAAAAATGAGGGAAGTTGAGTGGATCGACTTGATACATCTCTAGATGATTACCAGCATATTACCCGTGGTTTAGCGAGGCAACTGGAAACAAACCCTGAGCAACTTCGCGACGTGCTCCAATATATTATCGCTGTAGGCTCCACTTTGCGACTGAAATTGGATGTGGATACCCTGCTAAAAGATGTCGCTGAAGCCGCCTGTAAGGCGCTGCGTTTTCGCTATTCCGCGCTGTACCTGGCCGACGATCTGGGATATTTTCGCGTGCGCGCGACATCCGGCATTAGTGAAGAGGATGAAGCCTACCTTTATAACCACCCGCTCCCCGATGCCTTTGCCGCCTTGCTTATCAACGAAGACTTTCGCATCAGCGACTCGTATTTTATTCCTGCCGAGTCCCCCATCTGGCAGAATCGCGAGTTCGCGAGCTATTTTGTGGTCATCGATGAAGATAAGCCACTGACACCCGTCTCTCCGCGCCGAACTCCAGCCCCGTCCCCGGATATATGGCTCCAGGAAGATTTACTGGTGGTACCCCTGGTGAGCAGTGATAATATGCTGCTGGGTTTTTTGACCCCAGATGCGCCCTTGAATGGCAAGCGCCCAACCGTCGAGATCATGGCGCTTTTCGAGCTATTCGCAAACCAGGCCGCGGTAGCTATCGAGGGTGCGCGTCTCTATGCCGAGTTACGTGATGCGCTGAAAAAGGCGCAGGAATCCGAGCGCATCAAAAACCATTTCCTCATGACCGCCTCGCATGAACTGCGCACCCCTTTAACCGCTATTCAAGGCTATATTGAACTGCTCTGCTCCTATAGTGACTCGTTGGATGACACTACAAAAACACGCTTCATTCATAACGCTCGGCGCTCCTGTGATGAACTGGTCTTGCTGCTGGGCAACGTTATGGATGCCAGCCGCATCGATCAGGACCGGGTCATGCTCAAGCTGGGGCCGGTGCGGGTAGTGCAGGCAGTCCAGATGATCCTGGAAATTCTAGAGCCACTCATCGCGCGCGAAAGCCGTACTGTGAAGATCAATATCCCTGATGAGTTCGTTGCCTGGGTGGATGATCTGCGCCTGCGCCAGGTGCTCTTAAATCTGGTGGGGAACGCTTTGAAATATACGCCGCCAGGGACAGACCTGGAGATTCGCGCCGAATGCACAGCCTGGAACGAACTCTCCCGGCGTATACCTGCGCTCAACCGGCAGCTGCTCATCCCTCCATCCGGGCAATTTGTGGTGATCGCCATTCGCGACTGGGGGCCAGGTATTGCGCTGCAGGATCAGCCCCAGTTGTTCAGCAAGTTCATGCGGCTGACAGACGCCATCAATAGCGCGCAGCGAGGAGCCGGGCTGGGACTCTACCTCTGCCGCCAGCTTACAGGAGCCATGGGTGGATATGTCTGGATGGAGAGCGCCGGTATAGCAGGCGAAGGCTGCACGTTTTTTGTCGCTCTCCCCTTGCGAGAGGATGAGCCACTCTCAGATGAGTGAGCCTCAATTTGACGGCTTTGATGCTCTATGTTACCATAGCTTCTGGGGCTACCTTGCCCATATCCAGGAGGAGAGAGCAAAATGAACTTATATGAACAATTGGTAGTGGTACGTGAGCGTCTGGAGGGTATCGGCGCGCATGATAATAGTATGGATCTGGTGGAGAAGCTCTTACGCAAAGCTGAACCTGCCAGGGGCGACAAAACGAACATCACCCAGGTACAGGTGCTGCGCCACATGTTGCGCATGCCCGAAGTCATCGATGACTACAACGTCTACAACGACCTGCAAGAACTGCTGAGCGAAAGGGACGAGATGGAGGTCAGCAGGAACGAGGATGCGGCTCCTGCGGCGTATGTAGACACGGAACGGCATCCAAAGCCAAAGTCATTCTACAAAGCCAAAAAGGAACGAGAGAAAAAGAAAGGCTAGCCCGGAGTGAGAGGCTAGCCTTATCCTTTGCTATTGCGGCGGAATGGCTTATAAGCCATCATCGGCATCATTTGATGCGTTTTGAGGGAGCTGTCTCTGCTGCGCGTTCGGCCCACCCAGTTGCATCTGTTGTTTCAAGGCGTGTAACTGCGCATCAACATTTTGTTCTGAGGATATTTTGTGCAGCTCGCGTTCGAGCGGATCACCGGAGCCCGCTCCCAACAGCCCCTGGTCGCCAAGCGCGCCCTGCTCGATCAGGGTGTCCATTGCTTCAGCGCGCGCCTGCATCGTCAATACCTTATCTTGCGCTCGCTGCATCGCGAGATTCATATCGGACATTTCTTCAGAAATTCCCGTCACGGCCTCGTTGATCTTCACCTGCGCCTGCGCCGCGTTATACTGCGCCTTGACCATCTCTTTCTGCGTGCGGAACGCTTCTACACGCGCGGTGACGGTGCGCTCCATCGAGATCAACTTCTCTTCCTGCGCCCGTAACTGGGCGATCTGCTGTTCGTAACTATTGATCTGGATCAGAATCGCCTCTTTCCGTTGCAGCGCCATACGCGCCAGGTCTTCGCGATTGGCTTGCAACGCCTGCATTGCCTGCGCATCCAGCTTATTGGTCTTCTCTAGCAGCTGCGACTGCTGCAATTCCAGGCGTTTTTCATTCGTCACCACGTCGGCAATAGAACGGCGCAGGTGCTGCAATTGCTCCAATTGCTTGCTATACGAATAGTCCATGACCTGGCCAGGGTCCTCAGCTTTATCCAGCGCGGCATTGGCCCGTATACGAAAAAGTGTCGCGAGACGTGAGAAAATGCCCATTTGATCCTCCACTCAAGAAAGGTGCAAGGGTGTGGGTGTCCCCACCTCCTCCCCTCTCTAAAACATTAATAAACATCATATCATATCTACCAGAATCTTCAAAAAAGCCTTGACTTTTCCCTTGCAATCGGCTATAATCCCCACTGTTAGCAGACAACTTACACATCATAGACGCGGGTTTGGTGTAGTGGTAACATGCGACTTTCCCAAAGTTGAGATCACGGGTTCAAATCCCGTAACCCGCTCCCGCTACGACCTCTCAATTGAGAGGTCGTATTTTTATTCTGATTCTCTTTCGCCTATCAGCCCTCTCCATGCAGCTGCTTTTGCATGCGCTGCATATCGCGATCCACCGTTTTCAGACCGAACAGGCAGACCAGCCCGGCAAGAAAGAGGAAAGTCGGCGCGGTCAGGATCAATGCCGTCCCTAATGACACATTGTTGGCAATCGCACCAATCACAGATGGCGCCGCCGCGTCGCCCAGCAGGTGGGCAAGCAGCAATGAAAGACCCAGCGCGGTAGCGCGCATCAATGGCGGGATGACATCCTGAATCACGGCATTGAGCGGCCCGGTGCAGAAATTGAGCGAGATGGCAGCAATCACAAACACGGCGATGAACAGTGGGAGTGTATGAATCAAAAGTGCGATCAGCACAAGCGGTGCCCCCACCAGGAAACCCAATGTTGCGACGAATAAACGACCCTCCGGGCGGCGGCGTTGGGCATAATCCGCCAGCCAGCCACCGACAACGGTGCCAATCAGTCCGCTGGAGACCAGCACCGCACCTGAAATGAGTCCAGCCTGGCCGAGTGAGAGCTGAAAGGTATCCACAAAGTAGGACGGCAGCCAGAACGAGGTGCCACCTATCGTGAAGAAGCTGAAGACCAGTGCGCAAACCAGTACCCAGTAGGTGGGAATCGCGCGTAGTTTTTTCACCGATCCCCAGAAGTCTTTCCCGATGCCTGCATGCCCAAGTTCGGCTGCTGTCTCCCCTACTTCTTTATCCTCATCGTCGCTGTCAAACACACCACGTCGTGGTTCTACCATGCGCCAGGCCAGGAATGCCGCTATCAAACCTGGAATACCAACTACGAAGAATGCATAACGCCAGCCCAGAGTATCAGCGATCAGCCCACCCATCGTAAAACCGATGGCGGCTCCCAGTAAGGTGCCTGCTGACCAGTAGGAGAGAATGCGCCCGCGCTGGTTCTTTGGGAAGTAATCACCCAGCAGTGAGAGCGAGGCTGGTGCATAGCCAGCCTCGCCAATGCCCAGCACCGAGCGCACGGTGAACAACTGGAGAAAGTTTCGGGTGACACCGGCGATAACCGTCGCAACGCTCCAGATGCCAACACAGAGAGCGACGATATTTTTCCGTATGCCTCGATCTGCCAAAACTCCTAGTGGCAAGGTAGCCAGTCCATAGACCAATAGGAACGACGAACCAAGCAGGCCCTCTTGAAAAGGTGTCAGCCCTAAATCCGTCCTTATTTTCGGAAGGACGGCGGGAAGCACGTAACGGTCTGCATAATTCAACACGTTGATGATCAGCAGGATAGTAAAGGCAAAACGCGCCTGACCCCGCGTGGGTCGAAAGGGAACTTTGGCCTTAGATGATGCCGAAGTGGTGGTAGCCATATAGTACGCTTTCTCTCAATTCTTCATTCATTTTTCATGTAAACAGTTTTTATCTTTTTTTGTGCTTTATCCCAGTGAACTTATTATAACCTATGAGCTACTATAAGTCAGTACGTCAAAAGGATGAGCAGGTTGCAACTCACATCCAGTTGGCACTATTGATCCATAGCAGATCCGGGCTGTTGTGAAACCATAGAGAGTAGCCGTTCGTCTTGAATCAGAAGAAAAACAGTCGCTTCCAGCGTCTACATATGTGAAGATATCAATAGAGAAGTGTAATAATCCGGGAGAAGGGCGGTCAATTTGGACCTGGCAATACATGTCTTTCGACACACAAATCCAATCATATTCTACCTCATAGTCGCGATAATACTGCTATTGGAAAGCAGTGGCATACCCATCGCGAACAATACACTGCTGTTGTTTACCGGCGCGCTGGCATCCTTCGGACACCTGAATATCCTGGTGCTCGCCATTGCTGCCCTTATGGGGAGCATCTCAGGCGCCTGTCTCGCTTATGTAATCGGCTTGCGAGGAGGGAGGCGCTTCCTGTTTCGTGTGTCAAACCGGCTGCATATTGATGCACAAAAGATAAATAAGGCCGAACGCTGGTTTCACAGGACAGGTGCGCGCATGATCTTTCTCTCGCGCGTAACACCTTATATCCGCCCCTTTGCGTGCTTCCCTGCTGGCATGACACGCATGCCCTTTCGTCAGTTCTTTGTGGCTGCTTTAAGCGGCTCTATCCTCTGGTGCGTTACCGTCCTCTCCATTGGCTGGACACTTGGCCGCAATTGGAGGGTGGCCTACAGTTTCATACAGACCTACACCTTGCTGACCATAGGCTTACTCGCCCTGGCAATCGCCGCCTTTATCCTCATCAAATACGCCATGCGACGCCACCAGCGCAGTCAAACAGAAGCCGCCTCAGACGAAGAGTCTGATATCGAACGCCAGGACACCCGTGACCTGCTCGAAGTCTGATCTGGTTCACCCTCATCCCTACAGCTTCACCAGGGTCAACCCAAAGATATCCCCCGCTCCACCAATCTCATTCAGCGCCCAGCCCGGTATCGGATCATCGACTGAAATGATCATCAGGGCCGTTTCACGCGGGCGCTGCTCATCACCGGTGTGCGGCGTGCGCACGATCGGGCCAACATCCATATGACGGATATTCACTTTGGCCTTGCCCAGTACAGTCCCAACGCGCCCGATCATCCCTGGCTGATCAGGATTGAGACAAAACAGGATATATCCTTCCGGCACGAACTCCGTCCAGTAGCGGCCAACCTTCACGATGCGTGGCTCGCCCTGCATGACCGTTCCGCTCAGCACATCAACATACTCATCGCCGGAGCCCGGTTTGCCTGCGAAAGAAGAAACATGACCGTTCGCGCTCAGCACATGTAGAGTAATCAAATTCGTGAACGCGGTCGAAACCGTAGACTTCTGCTCGATAATCTCCAGCCCGCGCTGCTTCGCCAGCAACTGCGCGCTAATTATATTGACGTGCGCGTCCGAAACCGATTCCAGCAGTCCTTTGATGAGCGCGGCCTGCAAGGGGCGCAGGTCATAGTTGGCAATATCACCGCTGCAGGACAACTCGATCTGGTTGAGCGGGCCAGGCTGCAGCTGCGTGTAGAGACGACCCATCTGCTCCACCAGTCGCATATAAGGTTGGAGTACCTTGAGCGTCTCCGGCAGGATCAGCGGTGCGTTAACAGCCGCGCGTGGGAACCCTCCGCGCAAAACCGCCACAATCTGCTCCACCACGTCGATAGCCACCCCCACCTGTGCCTCTTCCGTCGAAGCTACCAGGTGCGGCGTGGCGATTACGCGCTCGTGCGCCAGCAGTTGTCGCAACACCTCGTCATCGCGAACCGGTTCCTGGCTGAAAACATCGAGCGCCACTCCCGCCAGGCGATTCTCATCGAGTGCGTCAAGCAGCGCCTCTTCGTCGATCAACCCGCCACGCGCGCAGTTAATCAGCCGCGCTCCCGGCTTGAGCAGGTTGAGTTCGCGCGCCCCTATCAGCCCTCGTGTACCCTGTGGCCCGCTCGTTAGAGAGGTATGCAGCGTCACAAAATCGGCCTGTTGTAATACCTCATCCAGGCTCATCATTTGAATGTCGAGCTTGCGCGCCTGTTCAGGAGCGACATAGGGATCAAATGCTATTACCTGCATCGCTAAACCCTGGGCGCGCTGCGCAACCTCTTTGCCCACCTTGCCCAGGCCAATCACGCCCAGCGTTTTATTGCGTACCTCGACCCCCAGAAAACGGCTTTTCTCCCATTTCCCCGCCTTCATGCTGCTATTAGCGCCAGGAATGTGTCTGGCCAGCGCCATCAACATGGCAATCGTGTGTTCGGCTGCCGCGATGATGTTGCCCGTGGGTGAGTTCACAACCATAATGCCGTGGCGTGTCGCCGCCTCGATATCAATATTATCAACGCCTACCCCCGCCCGTCCCACAATCTTAAGGTTCGCCGCGGCGCCCAGCACCTCGGCTGTCACCTGCGTTTCGCTGCGCACAATCAATGCGCTATAGCTCCCAATGCGCGCCAGTAATTGTTCCGGCTTGAGCCCTACCTCTACATCGACCTGCGCTTCTGGCAACTCTTTGTGCAGCAGATCGATACCCTCCTGCGCGATCCGATCGGCCACGAGTATGCGCATAGTCTCTGCCCCGTTTCCCTGTATTTCACCCATCTAAGCCATGTCCTCTCTACTACCAGGTTCTATTAATGATGGCCAGGGCGACCGCGAGGGTCGCCCCTACAATACGAAACTGTTGCCAGGGCGACCGCGAGGGTCGCCCCTACAATACGAAACTGCCTATCTTACTCGAAAACTGTATATTGTAGGGGCGACCCTCGCGGTCGCCCTGGCCATCTTCCAACAATCATTCATAGGCCCTGCTCGATAACCGTATATTGTAGGGGCGACCCTCGCGGTCGCCCTAGTCTCCCTGGTCGCCCTGATCGT
>VBHV01000746.1 GCA_005881995.1 Chloroflexota bacterium
CATCGGTTCCAGACGCATACTCTGCTCCTCTCAATAGTACGAGGGTAAAATGGTCACGTCGACCGGGTGAAGTTTAGTGATACTTAACTTAATGTAAGTATACTGAACGCACGGGGGATTGTCAATGGATGACCTTTAGTAGGGTGCGATTCATTTTTTGCATTAAACACGAGGTAGCGAGCATGAGGTGGCGAGCATGAGGTGGCGAGTATGACTGGGGCAAGCCCAAAAATGAATCGCACCCCCTTTAGTATACCCATACAGGTCAGTACCGCCTCTTCGAATCCCGATGGCTCCAGCTACAACAACCTACAGGAGCAATTTATCGGCGATTACATTGACATCGTGCTCCTCACATCTATTCCTGCTGGAGGAAGTCTGTTGCCGCGCCCAGTAGTGAGACCAGGTAGCGCGCGTAGATATCCCCGTCTCGCTGCCAGCGCAAGCGCTCGCGCGCGGTCATGATTCCTGCTTGCTGCGGGCACAGGGTAGCCGCCAGCGCTTTCAGCGTGGGTTCCTCCCATGCCGTCGCTACCGGGGACGGTTGCTCTGTCCCCTTGCCCGAGCGCAGCAGCAGGATCGTTGTCTTCCCTGCCGAGAGCCTGACCCAGCTGCGATCCCACCCGGGGAACGCCTCTAGCAATGGACCCAGCTGCGTTTGGATGCTGCTCAACCCGCCGAGCGCGCTGCGGGCAGAGACGCCTTCGACTTGGACATGCGGCAGGGCTAGCTCTGCCTGGGAGACAGCTTCCCCGGTCACAGTGGAGAGCGCCAGCATCGCAGACTCGGCCAACGGGCCCATTCCTTGCCTGCCTCCCCAGGGGACGAGCAGCAGGCGTCGAAAGCCCTGCTGCAAGCAAGCTGAAACGGTCGTAAAGACCTGGTCAGCGAAAGGGCGCTCCTCACCCGCCTGTGAAGTGTGGCAGAGCGGGGACGCAGCAGTGACTGGCAGGCGTTGCGCGGCGAGCCGGGTCAGCTGCGAGACAATCTCGAATACGAAACTACGCGCTGGTAGTTCATCTGCTGCATGTTCGTTCAACGTAAGCAGGAGCGGCGCGTCGTGTGAGGTCCCTCTCTCCAGCTCATTGCCCAACGCCGTACTGTTGTGCGAGAATACCGTAGTAGACATGCTTTGTTCCTTTCTGGTCGCTATGCTGCCTGCTCGTGAAGCAGCAAGTCTTGAAGGACGACTGCACGGAAGCAGGAGAGCGGGAGAATCAAGCTCTCGAAGAGCGACAGGGAGACACCCACCGCTTTGCCCTGCTCTTCCCAGACCGCCGGCCAGGGCACCTGCACCACAGAGACGAGGCGCGTGGGGCGCAAGGGGGGGAGAAAGGGCGAGACCATCCCCGGCAGCATGGCGAATTCCTCCTCGGGTCGGCAGGTAGCCGGGTTGGTCGAGCACTGCCTGGCGGCCTGGCGGGGCAGGCCAAGCGCGCTGGCGACCACTCGGCGCTGGTCCAGGGTGTGCTGATAGTCCCCGATACCAGTCCAGAGCAACAACCGCCCAGCCATCTCCACCGAGACCGTTTTCTGCACCAGCACCTGCGGCGGCAGGACGGCCTGGGTTTCCGACGCGCTGAGGGTCGGTGCATGCCAGCAGATGCGCTCCGGCAGATCATCAACGAACTGCGAAGAGATGTCGTAGAGCAGGCGCAGGCTCGCACTCGAGAGCGTCGCCGGGCCCAGCAGCCGCTCGCGAAGCACAAGTGCCTGTGATAGGGCACTCCCACCGTCGCGTTGCCAGCTGGCGAAGGTGTCCTGTACCGGGAGCAAGCGACGATGCATCTGTTCGAGGTACGCCAGGTGCTCATTCGTCCTTGACTGAGGGGAAGGCGTCGCCACCAATCAGATCTATCTGACGCAGTATCCCTTCATCACGCTCTATAGCCCGGCTGACCTTTACATAGTACGCAAGGGGGCGCACAACTTTCTGCCCAGCCCCGTTGCTGGTGCCATTCACCATCATGGAGCGACCGAGAGCATCATCTATGTTGTATCGGGCCATGCCAGGATGCGTTGGGGTGAGAGGATGCAATTCGAGGAAGACGTTGAGCCAGACGACTTCATCTATGTGCCTCCTTTTGTGCCGCGCCAGGAGATCAACCCATCGCCCGACACCCCTTCACAGTGGGTAATCGTCCGCATACGGAACCGCTTCCCATTCCTTCGATAGTGTGAACTCATCTTGGCCGCGTTCCTCTATCAGAGGGAAAAGTAGGGATCATCTCGAATCGTTTCCATGCACTCATCCACCGTCAGGTCCGTGTACAACTGTATCCACTGGCCAGTATGGCGCATAAACGAGAGGTGAAAACGCCGGTTCCCGGCATACTGCAGACGAGCAAATTTTGCCTCGAAGCTCGGCTCTATTGGATTGGGGCCT
>VBHV01000534.1 GCA_005881995.1 Chloroflexota bacterium
CCTCTGGCGGTGAACCTGAAGTAGCGTGAAGAGCGCGCAGGAACTCAAGCGCGTGCAGGATCTGCCGCCGCTGCTCACTGCGTCCCATTTTCCACAGAAAGCGCTCGACGACTTCGTGTTGAACATCATCGTCACCAAAAGCGATACTCATGCTATCCAGCAGCGATGCGATAAGCCGTCTCTCTACGTGTGACGCTTCACTTGTAGCGCCTTCCTTTATAGAGCGTTCACCAACGGCGTCGGCAGGATACAAGGCTTCCAGGCGCGCTTGAGCCATGCGCTCACCTTCATCGGAGCGGCTGATTTGCTCCATCAGGCTAAGCAGTAAACGCGCGGCCTGGTCATCGAGGTGCAAGCGATGAATGAAGCGGCTGGCAACCCCAATATGCCCCAATTCCAATCGATATGGAGCGATATGCAGTTCGTTCAGTGCATCGCATGCAAGTTGCAGGATTTCGCTATCGGCGGATATCGCGTGTCCACCCAGTAATTCGATGCCGAGCTGGGTATGTTGGCGATATCGTCCCCGCCCAGGCGCTTCATAGCGGAAGACCGGCCCCGCATATTGAAAGCGCAGCGGCAAAGGGTGCTGCTGATAATGGTCGAGATAGAGGCGACAGATAGAAGCTGTGTATTCTGGGCGCAGGCAAAGATCGTGCTGGTGTAAGCGAAAGGTATAGAGATTCTGCCACAGTTCTTGTCCGAAACTGGACAGGAAGAGATCACTCCGCTCCAGTATTGGAGCATCGACCGCCGCGTAACCTGCGCCCAGCAGGAATCTACTCAATCGATCAGTCACCCAACGCTGTTGCTGGTATGCCTCTGGCAGGAGATCATGCATGCCCCGCAATCGCTCGACGCGCTTCCTCATAAGAATACAAATCTCCTCTTCAACGAATTGAGCTTTGGGAGGAGCAAGGGCAATAAAAAACCCTCACCTCGCTCAACGCGGGTCAGGCTAATTATCTCTTTTAACAATAGCAGGAGGTGTGAGAAAAGTCAATCATTTGTCACTGCTTGCCGGAGTCTTTGAATTATTGCCAGGGCGACCGCGAGGGTCGCCCCTACAATAGACGCTTACATGCAAAACAGGCAATTTGATGTTGTAGGGGCGACCCTCGCGGTCGCCCTGGCAGTCTAAAGGTTATTTTCTTATAGCCTTATGACGATTTTGCCCTGGCCTGCCGGCTCTTTCTGGCGCAGCGTTTTTCCTCCAACGTGCAGAACGATCTCATATTCTTTGCGGGGTGGACGATACTTGTCGAAGTGTTCCTCGATCTCCACCGTGACAAAGTCCTGGAAGACACGGCAGCTAATATCGGTATAGGCGAACGTACCTTTTTGATAGTCCTGCGAGTTTCCATCGTCCTCGTAAAGCGTATAGGTGGCCAGGCCATCGCTTGTCATGTAGCAGGTCAGTGTGAGTGGATCGGTCGGATATTGACCTGTATATTGCATGAGCGGCCCCGTGGGAAGAATGCTATCACCTCGAATGAGCAAGGGCCAGCGATCCAGGGGGGCTGGGATTTCGCTCCAGCCCTCTCCTGGATATTCGTCCCCCGTCCAGTAGTCGATCCAGGTACCCGCGGGGAGATACATTGGACGGCTCGTTGCGCCCTGTTCGTAGATCGGCGCTGAAAGCAGGCTCTCGCCTACCAGGAAGGCGTCCTCTATGTCACCGGCTTGCTCATCCTGGGGATAATGGTAGTAGAGCGGTCGCATGATGGGAGTCCCATTGTTGGCAGCTTCATGGAAGAGGGTGTATAAGTAGGGCATGAGGCGGTAACGCGCTTCGATAGCTATGCGATAGGCACTTTCAAACGGTACGCCGAATGCCCATGGCTCCTGAAAGGGATTGTTCGCGGCATTGTGATTGCGGCAGAATGGCATCAGTGCCGCGAGCTGGGCAAAGCGTACCAGGAGTTCGCCATTGCTGGTCCCCCAGAAACCGCCGATGTCCACACCGACAAAAGGCACACCGCTCATGCCGAGATTCAGGCACATGGGCATGGCCATGAGGATATCGTACCATTGACTGGTATTATCCCCCGTCCACAACGCCGCGTAACGCTGCACACCGGCTGTACCGGAGCGTGTTAAAACGAAGGGACGTGAATTTGGACGCAGGCGCAGCAATCCCTCGTAGGTGGAACGCGCCATTTCCATGCCGTAAGCGTTATGGAAAAACTTGTGCAGCGTAGGTGGTCCATCTATTCCTGTAGGCTGCTCACCGCCAGCCCGGTGCAGTACCTCATCATCCATGGTTTTGACTTCAGTGGTATCGTCCAACTTCTCTTTTATCATCATATTGGTCAAAGATGGCTCGTTCATGTCGTTCCAGATGCCGGCGACGCCCTGTTCGAGCAATGTTCCGTACAGGTTCCCCCACCAAGCGCGCACCTTGCTTTGGGAGTAATCGGGAAAGACACAGGCTCCCGGCCAGACATTGCCGATGAAGAGTCTACCGTCCTGGTAACGACAAAAGTAATCGTGCTCCAGGCCTTGTTGATACACTGTATAGTGTTCGTCAATTTTCGTGCCCGGATCAATGATCGTGACCAGCTGCATACCTTGTGCACGCAGGTCGTTGATCAGACGCGCTGGATCGGGAAATGTAGTGGGATTCCAGGTAAAGTTGCGATATCCGTCCATGTAGTCGATATCGAGCCAGATGGAATCGCAGGGATGATTGCGTTCACGTGTGGTCGCTGCGACCTGTCGTACCTGCTCATCTGAGAGATAGCTCCAGCGGCACTGGTGGTGCCCGATACTCCAGCGCGGAGGCAGCGGCATGCGCCCGGAGAGTTCCGTATATTGGCTCAATACCTGTGCCGCTGAGGGACCCGTA
>VBHV01000535.1 GCA_005881995.1 Chloroflexota bacterium
GCTGAAATCACGGTCCAGAGCATTACAAGACCGACGAAGACGGCAAAAACGCGGTGCAGGATATTGACAGCCGCGAGGTGATTGCTCACGGTCCCAGGAGTGGGCGTGCAGAACGGCCAGCCCAGGCAGGCCAGTGCTGCATCGCTGCCGGTCACATACGAACCGAGTAGCATGAGGATGTAGACCAGCAGCGCATTACTAATGGCCAACTGCGCGAATTTGCGCGTGTTAGCAGGATGCTCTTTACTCGGGGTGGCTTTGCCGCTCAGTACAGCAATCGTGATCACGATGGCGAAGATTGCCAGGGCTGTACCCAGGTGGGCCGTAATGACCTGCGGCGGCAGCTGCCAGAGAACTGTCAAGCCTCCCAGTACAATCTGGATCGCCAGCAGTATGGGAGCAGCAATGGCGAGGGTTAGCAGCGCACGATCTTTACGCGCCCACTTGATAATCCCGATCAGCAGCAACACGATCAAGATACTGATGGCCGCGGCAGTGAAGCGATGGAATTGCTCAAGAAACACGTGATATGTTCCTGAGTAATATGCCTGGCCGTAGCAAAACGGCCAATCCGGGCAGCTCAGGCCGGAGTCAGTGGCGAGAACTGTGCCACCGAGGGCGATCAGAAAATAGGTAACGACAGTCGCTACCCATGCTACGCGGCGTATGATCGTCATTAGGGGACTCCTTTGCTATGGCTGCGGCAGCCACTGCCGCATGCCAGCCTCCAGCCCGATTTCTTCACTGCTGAGATCGGATGCGGTATTTGAGTCAAATGTTTCGAAAAAGAGGCGCTCGCGACCGCTGGCGTCGATAATGTACATGGCCGGATCGTGTGTCACCTGCCCATCTGAGGTAACCTGGTCATACAGACCATACTGGTGGTAGACGGACTGGAGTTGTTGTGCCGTTCCTGTAAGAAATAACCATTGGTGCAGCATGCCATGATTGATGGACCAGGACTGCACCGCAGCTACGCTGTTTGCAACGGGATTGGCATTGATGGCAACCAACACAACTTGACTAGCTGTAGAAGACCCCAACTGCTTTTTGGCATTATACATGATCTCGGCGGTCAGTGGACAAAGGGTCTTGCAGCGCGAGTCGATGAAAGCCAGCACTACCTCGCGACCACGCATGGAAGAAAGAGTGACTGAGTGACCGAACTGATCGACGAGGTTGAAGTCAGGTGCGAGATTGCCATTCATTGGAAAGCCGCCAACTGCATCGGTTGTTGGCGGCACGCTTGCCTGGTTGCGATGCATGGTGAGAAGCCTGATGCCTAAGACCATAGCAGCAACGAGCACGAGTGCAGAAGTGGCAATTAAGCCAGCCAGTGCCAGTTTCTGAATACCACTCGAATGCCGCATGGTCATTTCCTTTCAACTTTGCCTTCTGGAGACGACCGCCAGGGTCGCCTTGTGCGACGACCGTCAGGGTTGCCTTTGCCTTCCAGGGCGACCGCCAGGGTCGCCCTTACATTGCTTTTTCCAGCGTTTATCTTTCTGCGTTGGATTGCGATTGTATCGCGATGCTCTCATCGCCCGACTGAGTAGCAAACCAACGTTGGAAGAGGACAAAGATGGCGATCACGAACGGAACGTCACCAAATGTCCACATGATGCCCGCACCGAGTTGCTGATCCTGCAATGCAGAGAACCCGCCTGCAACAGTGACCAGGTGTGCATATGGAGCGTAGAGGGCTACCGGTGCAAATCCGAGCAACACCGCCAGGACAACGTTTTGGGCTATAGCGAGTCCCACACACACCATCTGCCCAATGTAGCCCAGGCGAGGGCGGAGTGGCGGCGACGGGATCACCTGCGTCCAGAAAAGGGCACTCACCGCAAAAAAGGTCAGGTGCTCACACCAATCGTGAATGGCCTCGTTCGTCAGGGCGAGATCGTAGAGGGCGGGCCAGTGCCAGACCCAAACCCCGACGATCAGGAGCACGTACGAGATGGCGGGCTGTCGCAGCCAATGCCCCAACCGATGCCCGGTCTGGTAGAAGACACACTCCGCTTTCAGCTTTGTCGATGCTTTCAGGAGCCGCCGCGGTGCCAGCACGACCAGCAAGAGCAGGTGCTGGACCATGTGAACCCAGAAGAGCCGGCCGGAGAGTATATCAACCGGAGCAGAGGCCCCGACAAGGGTAATCAGGATTGCGATCAGGAAGTAGATACCCCGCCAGAGCCAGCTATCCCACCGGTGTATGCCGGTATATGAACCGGTCAATCCAATGGAAGTCATGGACCCGGCGGCTTCTTTCGCCTGCTCCTCTTTGACAAGCACCCGCCACCCGCGAAAGTACAGTACTTCGGCGACAAGACATCCGAGAAGCACAGTGGGTGGGATTGGCCACCCACTGGCATCAACCCAGATGGTCATTGCAGCACCTCCACCTGGCCGCAGTTCGTCTCATCAAATCACCAAACTGAACAGCCACAAGAGCAGGCTAGACAGAACTGTGTAGTACCACCAGTAACCTGTTACCTCGGCGATGTATCCATGCCCGGCCAATCTGCCGCGAAGGACCCGCCCCAAAAGGAGCAGGCCGATAATTGTAAGCAGCAGGAAGTGGACCCATGTAAACCATGTAATAAGCATGAGTACACTTTCGTAGGCATGGAAAGGCGTGGTAGTATAGCCCAGGCTCATGTTTACCCAGATTTGACCGACCAACGCCAGGAATACGAATACTAGAGCAACAATGAAGAAAGCCGCTTGACCGGTCCCCTCGTTCTCTCGCGCTCTTCGCTCCCACCAGTAGTAGGAGAGTCCACTCAGTACCAGCGCAATGGCTACCAGTAGTCCCGGTAGGAAGGCAGGAGGATGGTCCCCTGCAACCTTGAACTGGCTCTCTGTATTGAGTGAATTCAGGTAGCCACCCGCGGCCAGGATGGCCAGTACAGATAAAGCATCCGACAGAATGAACATGATCACGGCTGCTCGCGCTCCGCCAACCCGAATGTGCGGCTCAAGTTCGTGCACGTGCTCTAAAGATGTGCTCATCGTTTATCTCCTACAGTGCTATCAACTCTCTGGTTGTGGCTGTGGCAGTAGAGGTCCTTCCAGGGTGGTACCCTCCACGTCAGATGGGTACGGTTCGGGCGATCCGTAGTCGTAAGGTGTCGATGTCACCACGGGTAGCTCTTCAAAATTCTCAAGCGGTACCGGTGTTGGCACACTCCACTCAAGCGTCTTGCCCCCCCACTCGTTGGCGACGGCGGGCTCACCGCTCCTGAGCGTGATAATCACGTTGTAGACAGTTACAAACACGGACGCCGCGATTAGAATGGCAAACAGGCTGGCAATCGTGTTGGGAGTGGCAAACGGGGGAGCAATATTGGCCGACCAACGCGGTTCGCCTATCAGGCCCGCGTAGAACAGTGACATGAATGTTCCAAGAAAACCGACTTCAAACAGCCAGAAATGGAGTTGGCCCAGCGTCGGGTCGAGTCGCTTCCCCACCATTTTGGGGAACCAGTAGTAGAAGCCGGCGAAAAATCCGAAGACCGCTGTCCCGACGAGCGTGAAATGGAAGTGCGCTGTGACAAACATGCCGCCGTGTAAAATTTCATCGGTAGGAAGATCTGCCAGGTAGATGCCGGTGATTCCTCCTACGACGAAGTTGACCAGCGTGCCCACTACAAACAATATCGGAACCGTGACCCAGATCTTCCCGCGCCAGAAGGTACCTATCATCGCCAGGAAGAAGAAACCGGTGGGAATCGAAATTAACTCTGTATCGAGCATGAAAGGGGCATCCAATGCGTTGTTCGAGCCACTAAAATACAGGTGATGCCCCCACACGATCACGCTCAGTATACTGATCGTGATCAAGCTGCCTATCAGCATGCGACGGCCAAAGATTCCCTTGCGGGAAAAAACTGCGGTGACTTCAGCAGCTATTGCCAGGGACGGCAAGAGAATCACATATACCTCTGGATGTCCAAAAAACCAGAACAGGTGCTCATACAGCCAGTTATTCCCACCGTAGGAGGCAGCAAAGAAGGATGTCTGGAAGACGCGGTCCATCACCACCATTGTCTGAGACATCATGAACGTAGGGAACGCTGTCAAACTCAGGAAGACCGAGAGCAGCACTCCCCACACGAGGATCGGCAGTCGTCCCCAGGTCATGCCCCTCGTGCGCATCACCAGCACAGCGGAGATTATATTCAGGGCTGCCACTGTCGTTGAGATGGCAAAGATGATGATGAAGAAGCAGTAAGCTTCCATGCCTGGCGTCAACCCCTGAACCGAAAGCGGTGCGTAGCCGGTCCATCCTGTCTGGAATCCGCCAAGGGCGAGTGTAGTAATGATGATAGGAATATCGAGGAAAAGCAACCAGTAGCTCAGCGCATTGAGCCGGGGAAATGCCATATCACGCGCCCCGATCATGATGGGGACGACGAAGTTGCCGAACGGACCGGCGACCATAATGACTGCGGCGACAATCATAATGATCCCGTGCATACCCACAATGGTGTTGTACGTGGAGGGAGTGAAGAAGATAGCCCCGGGCCGTGATTGCTCCAGCCTGATCATGAAGGCTCCCATTGAGCCTACAAAAAAGAGGAAAAGCGTTGTGGCCAGGTATTGCATCCCGACCACTTTGTGGTCGGTGGTCCAGCGGAAGTAGCGCCAGAGGCCCTGACCTTTGCCTGCCAGCTGTAGTTCTTCGGCAGGTGTAGGATCCCGGCGCGCAAAACCCCACTTCAGGACATCATTGAAGGCTCCAATGCCCACCAAGAAGAAGAGCACCCAGGCTGTGTAGACAGCTGCGACCACCGCGTCGTCATTGGGAACACCATCGGGATTCATTGCTGTTGTAATCCTGTTCACCAGCACACCGGCGATGGCAGCGCCCACCACCCCGAGTACAATCCCAGAAAGCACACTCGGGAAAAGGTTTTGTATGAGGCTAGGACGCCTGGCTTCGGTCGTGGTTTCGGTCACTACTTTTTCGGTCATGGGTGTCCTCCTTGGCTGACTATCCAGGAATTGAACGACGAATCACTGACCACATTCACCGCTTCCCACATATCGGAGTGGAAGAGGCCGCACAATTCCACGCAGTTCACCGTATAGTTTCCTATCTGCGTCGGTGTTACGACTGGCGTGTTGGTCATTTCCCCTGGATTCGCATCGATGCGTACCCCAAGGGCGCGGATCGCAAAGCCGTGCAGCACATCTTTCGAGGTGACGAGGAACTGCACCGGGCGATTCACCGGAAGTTCAATGACCTGCGCTCCCTGGCTGGTCGCGCCATATTGTGGATAGTTAAACGTCCACTGCCATTGCTGCGCGGTAACCTGGACGACGAGGGTGTTAGAGGCTGAGGCAGCGGCGGTTTCCTGGTAGTAGGCAACCATACCCCAGATGAAAAGAAAGAGACAAAGAACACTTGTGATCCCTAACCACCCAATTTGGAGTCCTGGTCTGGGCTTTAAGGGGACGGGATCCTCCGTGGGCCTGTCCTTTGTCCTGAAGAAGAACAGGCTGTAGGCGAGGAAGACAAAGACGAACATGGCCACCGGTATGGCCAGATCGGTAAGCACGGTAATTGTGAAGTCATCAGTACCGTCAAGATCGCTTGCTCCTTTCGGGAGAATCACCGGGGCCAGCAGAGCCCAGATCACAATCCCGATAATAGAGAGCACTATCCAGATAATCATGACACGACGAAAATGATCCGGTTCCCGTCCCGCTGGTGAAGTAGCTCTGCTGTTTCCTTCGATGTTGGTTTCAGACATCTTGCCCCCCTTAATAATTTGTTACGGTTATAGTTCCAGCCATGTAGCCGAGGGTAGCCATAGGCCCACTAAACCCATAGGGAGATTTGCGATCGTTGCCACAAGGGACATAGCAGTGCCAGATGTAGGTGTGGCCGGCGGGACCCGTGTGGAACTGGAACCTGATGACGTTGGGCTTCGGGTAACCGTTCGCCTGGGGAGGAGCGTTGTCTGGAACCCCGAGGAGCGGGACGCTGACAAAGATCGGGTTTGGCTCATTGGGTTGTGATTGAATGGTAAACGTGTGGGCGGCATCATCCGCGTTGATCTGACTCATGGGCTTATCGTTGTACATCGCGATGCCTCCAACGGTTCCCTGCACCTTTTGGAAGAAATCGTTGTACAAGCCCGAAGCACTGTCGTATTGGTTGATGACAACAGTGATAAGGCTATTCGCGGGCAGTTCCCAGCTAGTGCTTGGGTAATAGGTGACCCAGTTGATTTCCGGGTTGGGTGCGTCGGGGTGACATACCATACTGTCAGGGTACGTGGAGAGATTGAGAGTTGCGCCGTTGGGTCCCTTGGTCGCTTGCAACACATCGGGTTCGTAACCAAGTCCCGCGTTTGATCGAAGACCCAGCGCGATTAGGGCTATTATGCCGAAACCTAAAATAATCGAGGCAACGGATGTCTTGCTCATCAAATACTCAACTATAGACATCCACTGTATTCAGATATTCTTCGATTTCCTGAGAACTTCACCTCCGTTCATAGCGTGAAAAAATCAGGGTACAAGAAGAAATCCTTCTTGATCCCAGCTTCGAGTATGATAGTAGTATATCATAAAAAAGAGTGAAATTGAAGTATTTGATAATATAACTCAGGGCTCTTCAAAAGCCAACGGAACGCTTGTGGTTATATCGTGATCTTACCTAACTTTTGATCTCACTTGCCTCGAATTGTACATCTCCCTGGATGTAGCTTTGATAGCATGTACAAAGTAATAGATGCATTTCTGAAGCACGTGGTAGTAAGGCAAAAGACCTTGACTAAGAGATAGAGAGCTGTTTTATTTTGGTGCCGCCCAGATGACAACAAAGATAACCAGGTGCAGGAGGGCAAAAAAGATCACCAGCCACTTGAACCAGGTGAATTCGCGCTGGAATGCCTCCTGTTCGGGGCTACGCGTACTCGTACTATAAGCTTTGGGAGAACGCTCGGCGGCGACAAGACCCATAGCGATGCGCAGGCGCACCGCCGAACGTATAGTGGAGCGGCTCATTTCTACGAGCAGCGCCTCGTGGCAAGGTTTGCAGAGCACCCATTCGTGACGCGGTTCTGGCGCTTCTACCGGCTCTTCGAGTACAATGGGGTGAAACCAGATAAAACTCGTACAGATAGAACAGCGTATTGGTTTGTACCAGCGCCCTCTCTGCCCTATTTCTCGCCTGGCGGCGGCCATTTCACCATTTCCCGGTATCATCATTTCGTTCGCTCGCTGCCCTCCGGGTGCACTGTCAGGTTTCAGCAGGAAAGGGAGTTTTTGCTTTGCTCGCGTTACACTTCGCTGTTCATCACACGTATTGTACCATATATTTGTGACCTCTTTTTGATTTCCTGAATATACTTTGCAACGGGAAAGAGTTACAGTACACTACTCTACTAAGCAGGGCATCTAAGATGCATTGAAGGGAAAACATGGTGATGAATCTGATTTCGCGCAGATATTTCTATGGGGGCTGTTTTCTCTATACGTTGTTGTTGCTCGTGGGATTGTTCCCACCGCCAGCCTATGCGGATGGAGGAGCCCCTCAGCTCGCCTATGTCGCAGGATCTGCGCAAGGCATCAGCATCATTGATATAGCTCAGGGCCGTGTAACTGGAACCATTGCTGTAGATGGGAATCCGCGCACTATCCTGCTGAGTCCGGACGGGCACGCGCTGTACGTGACGCAGCCAACGCTGGGACGAGTCGCGGTGATTGCGGCGAAAACCGGAAAGACTCTCATGCAGCAGGTCAGGGAGACACCAATGTGCGCGCGCTTGATCCCGCGACCTGCACAATCCAACGAACGTTCGAGACGCATGAACCCGTCTATGGGCTGGCGGTGGCAGCATCGACGGCGGCTGATGCCACTCCATCAACTCCCAATCAGCTGTGGATCACCGGCAGCACTGCACTCACGGTCTTCGAAGTGAACGGACACCTGCTCGGCTCGGTACCTATTGCCGGTGGACCGGAAAATATCTGTATCCCTGGTGGTTTTACCGCTTATGTTACCACCCGCGACAGCACGGTCGTTGCTGTTGACCTGAGTACACGGAAGGTTGTGCGGACGCTGCTTAGTGGGGGGCAGTTTGGCCCGATGGATTATGATGCGAATACCGGCGAAGTCTATGTGCCCGATCGGCAGCATAATCTACTGGATGTCCTGGCTCCTATCATAGCGGGCACAACTGTGACGCCGCAGGAACCGGCGCGGATTCTCCGCTTCAGCGGTTCCCCACAATCTGTCGCCATCACTAGCGACGGGCAACTCGGCTTCGTGGCGCTCTCCAACGGCCAGGTACTCATGCTCGACGTCCTGGGGCGAAGTATCATTATCAGCATCGCGGTTGGTGGAACTCCGCACTTCATCATCACCGGACTCTATCCACCAGTATATAGTCCTACATCTTCCACACAGCAGACGGCGACTCCCCCATCAGCGGCAATGCCCACCAGCAACCTCTTGCTCATCGTCTCGATGGTGCTAGCAGGAGTACTCTTGCTGGGTACGTTCTGGCTCTCGTGGAGATACTACCAGAAGCGGCTGGCTGGTCAACGTTCTGCCCGTAAGCGATTCTAGCATCTTTTTCTGGATGGAGGTAGTGCTGTGCTATACTATAGACGGTTCTTTGTGGACGCGATAATGATCTTTCAAAAATGAAAGATGGACTGCCGCATGTCTGAAGTTGCTGAAAATGCGCCTGCTCAAGAACTGGGGCCAAAGAATAAGCGCAGGCGCAGGATTCTAGTATTTTGTGTGGTGAGCCTGATCAATGTAGGATTACTTGCACTGATCTTGACGCAATTGCTCACACCGGCACCAAATGCCGGGTCGGATCCTCTTGTCGGCCATCCAGCGCCGAATTTTGCGCTGGCAATGCTGAGTCCCGGTACCGGGAAGAGCGCGCTTTCGCTCTCGAATTTTAAGGGTAGGCCGGTTGTCTTGAATTTCTGGGCTTCATGGTGCGCGCCATGTAAGGAGGAGATGCCGCTTCTGGAACGTACCTGGAAGCAGGTACAAGGGCAGGGAAAAGATGTAGTCTTCCTGGGGATTGATTTTCAGGAAGCAAACGGCGATGGTATAAGCTTTTTACGGCTCTACAGCATCACGTACCCGATTGTGCTAGACGCGGATGGGTCGGTTGGCTTCAAATACGGCATAACATCTTTGCCCCAAACGATTTTCATCAATCGGAATGGGACGGTTATGAGCAGGGCACCACAGGAACTTACCGGCCAGGTATTAGCGAGCAACCTGCAATTGATTATGTGAGATGCAGGTTACTTCGCGCCGCGACCCGCTATGCCACTGAGCATTAGCGGGTCTGACTGTTGAGTCCTTTCGAGGAAAAGAAACGTGGTAGTATAAGCTTGATATTGGTTTATAGCCCATAGTTTCCCAGAGCATGGAGTTGATTTCTTTCTAATGAAGAGGAAAGTACCCGTTGATCCCCCAAAGGCGCGCGCGCTCGTCGTGGAGAGGAACCCGGATAAAGCCAGGCAGTTGAGCGCCTTTCTTTTCGAGCAGGGCTTTGACCATGTTGCGACCGCTACCACCTGCCACGCGGCCTTGCAATTCGCCAAATATCTGCGTCCAAACCTGTTGATTATTGCAGATGGCATGCACGAAATGCACTGTTTAGAACTCTACGAGCAGTTTCAGAAGATGGAAGGCTATGGTGGGCTTCCCACCCTCGTACTTAGCAACCGATCCGCCGAGATCAAAATGCATGATCGGGCAAAAATGCTTCCAAGTGAGACAAGTTTGACCCTCAATACACTCCTGGCAACCATTCAGCAGCTGCTCGCTGCCCCTGAGAAAGTGAGCTAAAGAATAGGGATTGCGAATTATTGACTGCTGTCAGTCATCAATGCTATACTGACAACAAAGAGATGGTAGTACCGTTGAAGGGGATGAAGCATACCCGGGCGCATCAGCGAGCTGAGGACGGTGGAAGCTCAGCGCAGCGTGAGATATGCAGGCCACCCTGGAGGTATTTGGTAGCCCACCATTAACGGGGCCGCCTGGTGTCGCAATTAGAGCGGAGCCAGGTGTAGAGCGGGAGTTTACAACTCCAATCGAGGTGGTACCACGGGCATTATAGCCCGCCCTTAGAGTTGATCTGAGGGCGGGTTTTTTGTTTGTATACTCACCCGCATGAAATGAAAGGAACATTTTATGACTGGAGACGAACTGCGACAATTATTCTTGAGCTTCTTTGCGGAGCGTGGGCACACCATTATCCCCTCGCTTCCACTGGTGCCAGAAAACGACCCGACCGTACTGTTTATTAGCGCAGGGATGCAACCGCTTGTGCCTTACCTGCTGGGTGAGAGCCATCCCGGCGGGCGGCGACTGGCGAATGTGCAAAAGTGTCTGCGCACCGATGACATTGAAGAAGTAGGTGACATCAGCCATAACACCTTCTTTGAGATGCTGGGCTTCTGGTCACTTGGTGACTACTGGAAGCAGGATTCACTACGTTGGACATTGGAATGGTTTACAGGTGTGCTGGGGTTGGAGCAGGAGCGCATCTCGGTCACTGTCTTCGCAGGTGATAGTGATGCTCCCCGTGACGACGAGGCGGTACAGGTATGGCTGGAGTTGGGCATTCCCCAGGAGCGTATCTACTACCTGCCTAAAAAGGACAACTGGTGGGGGCCTGCAGGCACCACAGGTCCTTGTGGCCCGGACTCCGAACTCTTCTATGACACGGGCCGCCCAAAGCACGGCCCTGATTGCCAGCCGGGTTGTGGCTGCGGGAAATATATTGAGATCGGCAACAACGTCTTCATGCAGTACAACAAAACGGCGGAGGGTACCTACCTGCCGCTCAGACAGCGTAACATTGACGTGGGTCTTGGCCTGGAACGCATGCTCTGTGTGCACCAGGGAACCAGTGATGTCTATACTACTGACCTGTTCACACCTATTGTGCAACGCATCAACGAACTACGCTTGCGCCAGGATAACGTGAGCGCGATAAATCGCGCCCCTACGATAGAAGAGGAACGGCGGCTGGTATGTATCGTCTCTGATCACCTGCGGGCGGCAACGTTCATCATTGCCGATGGTGTGGTGCCTGGTAATGTAGAGCAGGGCTATATCTGCCGCCGCTTGATTCGTCGCGCGGTGCGATGCGGGCATGAACTGGGCATGCCGCGCACCTTCACCGCTGAGGTGGCGCAGGCGGTAATCGCTCGCTACGGGCAGATTTATCCAGAGCTGGTAGCGCGGCAGCCAACTATTCTGGATGAATTGACACGCGAGGAGGAACGCTTTGGGCAAACACTGGCACGAGGACTGCGTGAGTTTCAGAAAATGGAGGAGGGGCTGCGCCAGCGTGGTGAAACGGTCCTGGCAGGCGAAGCGGTCTTCCGGCTCTTTGATACCTTTGGCTTCCCATCAACCCTGACGGCGGAGCTGGCACAGGAACGGGGTTTGAGCGCTGATCTAGACGGCTTCAATTTGCTTTTCCGCGGGCGGCCTGGCCGATCATAGCGAGCGTACAACGCAACTGCACACTGCGACGCACCTGCTACACCAGGCCCTGCGTGATGTGCTAGGGACGCATGTGCGCCAGATGGGAAGCAACATTACACAGGAGCGGCTGCGCTTTGATTTCTCGCACCCGAAGAAGCTGACCGGCGAGGAAATACGGCGCGTTGAGGAGATTGTGAACCAGCAAATTTCGCGCGACCTTCAGACCACGGTGGAGGTGATGCCGTTACAACAGGCGCTTGATCAAGGGGCGCTGGCCTTCTTCGGTGAGCGCTACGGTGACCTGGTCAAAGTCTACAAGATTGGGGATTACTCGATGGAGGTTTGCGGCGGACCGCATGTGCCTCATACCGGCGATATGGGACGCTTTCGTGTCATCAAGGCGGAAACCATTGGTCAGGGTGTGCAACGTGTTCGTGCCGATCTCGTCGCAGAGGCGCTTTAGGACTGCCAGGCTCTTTTTCCTCTTGTCAATCGTTTCATTCCCATGTATATTGTTAAAGTCTGAAGGTTGCTTTCGGCACTTATCCATCCTGCTAACGCACTGCGTGCTACCTGTGCTCGGACAGGACGATAGGAGAAGGAGTTCCCAGCCCCTGGGTGCCAGAGAATCCTGGAATATGCACGCTTGCTAGAATATGTAATAGAGGGGGAATTATGGGCGAGTATTGCTCTGTACGGGTCTGGCACTTGAAAACAGGGGCTTCAACTGCTGAACTTGAGGCGTTAGCTGCCTCCGGCATCGCGGAAATGCATCGCTGGATTCCGGGTTTACAACAGCTCTCGCTGGTACGTCTGGCTCAAGCACGGTATCTGATGATCAGCGTGTTTAGCAGCTATGAAGCGTATACATTTTGGCGACAGGTTGAAGAGGAGGGGCCAGACTACTGGGAGCGTTATGCCTCGGTGCTCATGCACTGGGAGCAATTAGTCCGCCTGGCTGATGAATTTCATGGAGATTTTATCCCGCTCCAGCATAGCCCAGACCTGGAGCGAGAAGAACCCAGGAAAAGTATATGAATCAAAACTTTGGGGTGCTGCGTGTTGTGCGAGTGAAACCTGCTCGCTCAGCCGTCAACACAACAAATACCCTGGGTAAATATCCCACGGGATGGTTGCCGGAAGATGGCCTTGTGCATGTCCTTTCGCACTATGAAACCAGCATCGGACGAGCCTTGAGCAATGACATCATCCTGATGGACCCGACTGTCTCGCGCGAACACGCTCGCCTGGTGCTGGACCATACCGGCTGGCATATCATCAACCTGACCGCGAGAAACATCGTGCGTGTGAATGGACTGCCTGTTCCAGGCGGCGAAAGCCGACCAATGCAGCCACAAGATGTGCTTGTTCTGGGCAGCACCATGTTGCAACTGATTGCGCCCAACACTTCTAACTCCCCTCCTGCTATGAATACTTCTACCAGTATGCAGAATGGGTCCAGGAACTCCCAGGCTGTTGACACCATTCCGACCGTGCGTATACGAGAAGTCTCTCCTCCCACTGACGGTTCATCAACGCTGGCACGCTATAGGCCTGTCTCGCTGCCAGAACAACCAGAGCCGGAGCAAGAAGCGCAGGCCTGGGAGGCTGAAGAGGAAGAGAGCGTCCTGGGTGCAGGTGTCACGATGCAGTTTGCATTACCCCAACGCATGGGCATCCGTACTCGCTGGCTGATCGCGGGCATTGGCATTGCCATACTTACCATCAGCGCAATGATTACCATCATCCTCAACACCTATGTCGGCTCCTCCGCCTTACATGAAGGCGTCTTAAATATCGTAGCCGCGCTCACTATCCCGCTGGTACCGGCCATCGGCATCAACCTGCTCGTGAATTTTATGGATCGTTTCGAGCGGGAACCCTGGTTCTTACGCCTGGCGGCATTTTTATGGGGAGCCATCATCGCTATCCCGCCCGCGCTCTTTATCGAACAGAATGTTGACACCTTTTTGCAGAACGCCTTTGATCCCAACAATACTAGTGAAGTCATGCGCGTCGTCTTCCAGGGCCTCAACGCGGGCATCACCGAAGAAACTATTAAAGGCCTGGGGCTGATCTTGCTGTTCATCATTTTGCGTGACGAATTTGATAATGTCACCGATGGCATCGTGTATGGAGCCTTGATCGGCGCGGGCTTTGCGATGGTCGAAAACTTCAATTATTTTGCGCTGAACTCCAAAAACTTCCTGGTTTTCCTGATTGTTGGCCGCATTATTCTGGGGTGGCTCGGTCATTCCACCTTTATCGCGTGCTTTGGTGCCGCACTTGGCTACATTCGCCATACGAAGGTGCGCTGGAAACAGATAGTCATACCGCTACTCGGGTTTCTTGTAGCTGTCGGCCTGCACAGTTTCTTTGATTTCGTGGATTTTCAGGCCAGCGCCGTCATTCGCAGTTCTGGCGATAATAGCGCCGTCGTGAACCTGGCGCTGCTTGCCATCATCGGCAACTATATTCCACCATTCCTGGCGCAAATCGGCCTGCTCTACATCCTGATCAAATCTCTGGCACACGAAGCCGCCGTCATCCGCGAGTTTCTGGCGGTGGAGGTCAGTAACGGGGTGGTCGCCGTAAATGAGTACGCGCTGTTGCAAAACTCGTTTCAACGCACGAAAGCTGAGCGACGTGTCTTGCGCAAATATGGCTTCAAACAATGGCTGCGCATCAAAGCCCTCTATCAAACAGAAATTGGCCTGGCTTTCCGCAAATGGCATGTAAGTATGGGCGACAAACCCAAATTGGGCTACGTCCAGCCTGAAGATGCCTATCGCCAACGCATTAAGCGTTTGCGCAACGAGATTCGTTTGTATGAAGCAAAAGTAGGACAGAAATAATTGGTGCGATCACGCCGTGGGCGTCTGCGCCACAGCTTCTAACCCCAACGCCTTAATTGCGTGTTCGCGTAACACGAATTTCTGCACTTTGCCGCTGGCCGTCATCGGATAGGCTTGAACGAACTGGAAGTAGCGCGGAATCTTCTGGTGACTGATGCGCTCTTTCGCGAAGTCGCGCAATTCCTGTTCTGCAAGCTCTTCACCCTCTTTGGGGAGCACTACGGCCAGCAGTTCCTCGCCAAAGAACGCATCTGGCACACCCAGCACCTGCGCATCAGCCACCTTTGGATGGCGGATTAGCAGTTCCTCTAACTCGCGCGGGAAGATATTCTCGCCGCCGCGAATGACCATCTCTTTCAGGCGCCCGACAATATTGATGTAGCCCTCCTTATCCATTGTTGCCAGGTCGCCTGTGTGCAGCCAGCCATCACTATCGATAGCCTCGGCGGTCTTTTCAGGCATATTATAATACCCGGCCATCACGAGAAAACCACGGCAGCAAAGCTCCCCGCGTTCTCCAACAGGGACGACCTCACCCGTCGCGGGGTTGATAATCTTGACATCCACGTGTGGATATGGGATGCCTACTGTCGCCGATTTGCGTTCAAACGAATCGCCTTGCAACGTGAGTGTAATGCCACCGGTCGATTCGGTCTGGCCAAAGACAATCGCTATATCTGTCCCAATTCGCTCTTTGACCTGCTCCATTACAGCAACAGGCACGGGAGCGCCACCACATGTCACAGACTTCAGTGTTGTAGGCCGGTAAGTCTCGAACTCAGGGTGCTGTAACATAGCGATTAACATTGTAGGAACGGCGAACATCAACGCGCAGCCTTCCTTGTGAATAATTTGTAGAGTTTTCAATGGATCGAAACCGATCAGTCCATGCAGCGTCATTTTTGCGCCGATGATGGCGACAACAATACCCGACCCGGCGATATGGAAGTATGGCATAGGTAGACAATAGCGATCACCTGGTCCAACGTCGCTCCCGACGCGGCGTAGAGCCATCATCGTATCGTTAATGACGCTGCGATGC
>VBHV01000536.1 GCA_005881995.1 Chloroflexota bacterium
CTGGCGATTTTCAGTAATCCACAGGTCTTGCTCAATCCGGATGTGAAATCGCAGCTGCTCGCACAGGCCACCGCTCAAGGGCCACAAGCGGTGCAGATATTCAATCAAGTCATCGAGGCCGTGAAAGTTGGCCTGACGCAGGGTATACACGACGTCTTCATCTTGAGCATGGCGATTATGATTGTCGGGACGATAGCTGTCTTCTTCCTGAAGGAGATTCCGCTGCGAGGTGGACCCAGCAGGAAGCAGAGTACAGTTGAGGCTCTTGATGAGGCGGCCCCAGAAACTGAAGGCAGCCTGGCGACGATGAGCTAATCGACGTACAAGGAGTCCATAGAAAACTGGCATCCTATCACGGATGCCAGTTTTCTATTGCAAGTCAGATGTTAAGCCCTGTTCGAGCGTAGTTTGTAGACCTTAATGGCGACCTGAAGTGTCAGCCAGTTGCTGCGCTCCTGCAGATCGATTTCGCAGAGCGACTGGAGTCGCTCAAGGCGCTGGATGAGCGTATTGCGGTGCACAAAGAGGCGATTGGAGGTCTTTGTCAGGTTGCCCGCGCATTCCAGGTAGGTCTCCAGGGTATCAAGAAGATCGGTGCCTTTGCGCCGGTCGTAGTTCGCGATGTGCGCTACCTGGTCCTGGTACATATCACGCAAGTCATCCATGCGCGCGATCTTGTACAGGTAACGATACACTCCCAGGTCATTGAAGTGCGTCACCCCGCCATCGCGATTGAGATTCTGGCCCATCTGGAGCGCCTCTGTCGCTTCGGCAAAGCCCCTGCGATAGTCGCTGATCTGCTGGCACGGGTTTCCAACGCCGATTGACATGCGTATCCCATGCTCGGTGCGCATCTGCCGCGCAAGGTCGCGCAGCGTCGTTTTCAGTCGCGAGCCGGTCGGGTCTTTGCTCAGGCAGATAATGCAGGTGAGTAAATTCTCACGTTCGTAGAGGACCGAACCGGGATAGCTATCCTGGATGCGGCGTCGTACCTGTCCTGTAATGCGCTTGTGTAAAGCCAGCCGGTCTTCCTCCGTTTGCGGCGCGCTCTGGGCCTGCGACTTTGAGCCAGTATCCGATAATTGCTCGCTCTCTTCACCGCTCTCCTCATCCATGTGCATGATTTCGATCATCGTGACTGTATGCGTCTTTGATAAATCACAGCCGATGAAGTTCGCGCGTTGCCGCAGAGCATCTTCCGAGTCATAGGTGCCGTACATGAGGTCGTCGAAGAATCCCTTTACGAGGTTTTTTTGCGCCAGCATATCAACCAGGTGGCTGTTTTTAATGGCCATCGCGATCTGGTTCGCAATCGTCCCCAGCAAGGTCGAATCCTCTGATGTATAGCGACGTGTATTGCTGGAATACACGTTCAGCAGGCCCAGGTGTTCGGCCCCAGCCACCAGTGGCACTGAGAGCAGCACTTTCTGTTGCGAATCTTTCAATGGGTTCAGGCGTTCCATTGCGGGCGCACTATAATCTCGCAATTTTTCCCAGATATTCCGATCGACATCGACCGACTGGAAACTTAAGGCGCGTTCGGTCAAATTGGGCGAAGAGGCTCGTACCGTCAGGCGCCCACGTGCCTGATCCAGCAGCATAATCACACACTGGTCTGCCTCCATAATCTGGACCGTTAACGTGGCGAGTGAGCGCAGCATCTCGTCGAGATACAGACTTGAGCTAATCGTCTGGCTTAATACTGAAAGCGTGGTTAAGATATTGAGCTTTCTCTGCGTGTTTTCGTAGAGCTGGGCATTTTCAATCGCTCCCGCAACGAGCGCTGCGGTGTTCATGACAAAGGTTTGATCTTGTTCGGTGAATTCGTGTGGAGCAGCCGTATGTAGGGTGATCACGCCGATAAGGTGGCGGTCTTTCGCGATGATGGGAACCGACATAATCGATTGGAACTTTTCTTCTTCGAGTTCGGGATAATAGCGGAAGCGAGGGTCGTTCATAGCCTCGTCTTTGAGGATGACCGGCTGCATCGTCATTCCCACCCAGCCATTAATACCCTCTCCCAGCGCCAGTTCGATTTTGCCCACCAGTCGCTGGTATTGTGCGCTGGTGCTGGCGAGAACGAGCCGGTCTTTCTCTTTCTCATAGAGGTAGATGAATGCAGCATGGCACGAGATGGCGCGGATAATCGTGTCGACCAGGTGACGCAGTACCTCATCGAGCTTAAGCGTTGAGCAAACCGTGGAAATAACTTCGTTCAGCAGGGCATTTTCCCGAGTTTGTGCCTCCAACGCTGCTTGCAACTCGCTAACCTGTTGGTGAAGTTCTACTGGCTCAGTTGTGCTGGATGAAGTGGATTGGTGATCCATACTCCCAGTGGAAGAGACTCTATTGGATGACATACCGACCTCCTGATGCGACATGCATGTTGATTGGATTGCTACCGATGTTGATTAATGTATCACAATATGAGCTAGTATATGGACGATGTGTATATAGGAACCATTGTACATGCTTTCGGGGGGAACGTCTAGAGTTTTCTCCACGAATTTACTAATTTGTGATATTCTTTCTCAAAAAACTGCGATTCCTGTTTTCAGCCAGGCATTTTTTGAGAAATTTCGTAAAAAAACTGCGTTCTTTTTGCATTTCTCGATTCCAAATGCTTTTCTGCTGCGCGGTTTATATGTATGGTTTCACCATAGGGTATTTCGGGCTGGAACGGATTTAGCATAACTCTTCCATCCAGCGAAAAAGACTGGCTAGTTTGCGGCGATTCTGGTATACTTTGCATAGAAACATCCTCCCTGGCGTCGGGTCCCGCGCGCATCTTCTTCATGCCGCGCAGGAAGTAGTATGTGACGCCAGAGGAACACGAATAGTATGGTGGTACAAGAAGTCCTCAGAGGTATAGGAGAACTTCTGAGCGCCTGGCATCTCTGATGAGATGAGGTTCGACCAGTAGGTGACAATGAGGTCGCCTTAATGGAAGTGTTCTTTAGTTTTTTTCTCCAGGAGGACAACAAATGGCTTCCGATACTGTTGCCATTCCCGAAGAACGTGGCGTAGAAACACACGGAATAGAACGTGTTTCTCCCACAACCCGCACTCATGTTCGTATTCGTGACAACTTCACCATGTGGTTTTCCGCCAACCTGGTTATTTCCACTGTGGCGCTTGGAACATTGCCATCTGCACCATTTCTTAACATGGGATTTTGGGATAGTTTTGGCGCAATCGTCTTGTTCAACTTCTTAGGCGTTTTGCCTGTCGCCTTCTTCTCCACGCTTGGCCCCAAACTGGGGCTACGCCAGATGACCATCTCACGCTTTTCATTTGGGTGGGTAGGCGGCATCATCATGGCCTTGTTCAATGTAGGTGCCTGTATTGGCTGGTCGGCTGTCAACGTCATCGTTGGCGCTCAACTGGTAACTGCACTGAGCGGAGGAGCTATTCCGCTCTGGTTAAGTATTCTTGGTATCGCTATCCTTACAACCCTGGTCAGCATCTATGGCTATAGG
>VBHV01000747.1:0-356 GCA_005881995.1 Chloroflexota bacterium
ACCCATTACTTCCTCTACGCCATTCGCCTGGCAAACGGCGCGACGAACTGGAAATATGAGATCGGCTCTCTCTTAGATGTGCAGGTGCCAATCACAGAACTGCTGCTTGCTCCATAGGGAAAGGTGCAAGCCGCAAGAGAGGTTAGAGAAAGTGCGGATCTGCAAGACTATTCTTAATGCTGTGCCGCTTCCACTGTGGGTTGCAACTTATGCAGGAAGTGAGTATAGCCTTCCTGCTGATGGCCTGGAAAGTCGCGGGCTTACTACTAAAAGCCCCTTGCACCAGGACGGTCAATCGGATATACTCGGTGACAACTCAAATTATTGATGTGTTTTGCATAAGAGGCGCTGTGGTG
>VBHV01000747.1:518-2395 GCA_005881995.1 Chloroflexota bacterium
TCTCCACGGTCATTGTCTACCGGGGACGCATCGCAGAAGGGGCTTCTGCCTGTTTCTTGTGTCTGCAGGCACAAGAGGCGCTGCAGGCATGCCTCGATAAGGTCGTCTGCTATGCCGGATTACTCATGCTCGCCGATGCCACGTCGCCGGATCACCAGGCGCTTTATGGGCGTGCGGGCATGCTTGCTTCGGGAGTCGCTGCGGCGCTTGGCTTCATCCAGAACGAAATCGTGGCCCTGCCAGAAGAGGCCGTTGCAACGTATCTGAAGCAGGAACCAGGGCTAGAGCCGTACCGTAGACAGATCGCGCTCATGCGAGCCAGGCGCGATCACACCCTGTCGGAAGAGACGGAAGCTACTCTGGCCGCCCTGAACGACGTGTTCGATGCCCCGTGGGACCTGTACCAGCAGATTATCGCCGCAGATGTCACCTTTACACCGGTCCAGGATATGTTGGGCAACGAGGTTCCGGTCTCGGTGGGCAGTTTCCTCCTCCACCTGATCCAGTCCCCTGATCGCGAATTGCGCAAGCGGGCCTGGGAATCAATCACGGAAGGGTTGGGTAGCCACAAAGCTGCCCTCGGGACGAGCCTGGCAACTTTCATCCGGCGGAACGCTACGCTCGCACGACTTCGACAGTTCGACTCTTCCACAGTTTAGTGGCACTGAAAGCATCCTGCTGGGCGCTTAATCTCTTCCTGATCTACCAGGTATTCTTTGGAGGTTGATGACAATGCTACAACATGAGAATCAAGGTAATCTCCGATTTCTTGTCCCGCTCGACGGTTCACGTCTCGCGGAGTCAGTGCTCCCTGTCGTCCAGCAGATGGCAAGTCGCTTTCACGCACAGGTGATCTTGCTGCACATCGTGGAACAGCATCCTCCAGCAGTCATTCATGGGGAGCCGCACCTGACCGGTGTTGCCCAGGCGCAAGCCTACCTCGAGGAAATCGCGATAAAACTGCGCTCCTCCGGCATTCCAGTTGAAATACATGTGCATCAGGAAAAGGAAGACGATGTAGCGCACAGTATCGTCCAGCATTCTCAGGAGCTGAACGCGGACCTGGTCATCATGTGTACGCATGGTCAGGGTGGACTGCGAGAGCTTCTTTTTGGTAGCAAGGCGCAGCAGGCGCTACAGCAGGGGACTCAATCAATCCTGCTCTTGTTTCCAAGAGAGGATACTTCTGTCTTACCCTTCAAACTCCAGCGCATGCTCGTCCCGCTCGATGGTACAGCCGCTCACGAACCAGCGCTTCCTATGGCCATTACGATAGCTCGTACCTTCGGTGCGGAACTGCACCTGGTGCTGGTGATTCCAACCGTGGCAACCCTCTCAGGGGAACAAGCAGTATCGGGCTTGCTGCTCCCATCAACCACGCGAGCTCTCCTTGACCTGTCGCAACAGGATGCTGTGGGCGTGGCTGAGCGCCTGAATGTTGATCTGATCGTGCTAGCTAGCCATGGACGAACAGGTCTTGATGCTCTTTTCACGGGGAGTGTCGTCTCACGTATAGCAGGACGCAGAATTCGCCCGCTATTACTGGTTCGGGCAGAGCAGCCTATAGACAGGAGCAGTTAAGCAGTGTTCAAAGAACAGCGTCGATTGGTAAAATCTGGCCTACCAGCGTGGTAGATGGCAATGAGCCTGGTGGGCTCTCGCGACCAGGTTTGGCACCGATAATTTCTCCGAGACCGGCGAACACGCTGGTCGCTTGCTCAGCGTGTGCTGGGCTCCATCACTCTGGCTGATTGCACGGTGGAACAGCTCGGTAGCGGATGGCACAGCTAGCAGCGTATTTACGCACCTTGGAGGGGCACAAACGTGCCACTGATCTCCTGGCGCTCCACCAGCTCTTCTTCACGGTAAAGGTGCAG
>VBHV01000537.1 GCA_005881995.1 Chloroflexota bacterium
TCAGCGCACCGCTCTCGCTAATGATTGCGCTATAGTTCGTGATGGTGCCCGTGGTCTTGAGCCTGTTGAAGAAGGTCAGGTCACCGGCCTTGAGAGGCGCTCCCTCTGCCGTTACCGCGATATCGCCGCCGTTGGCATCACGCGCGTTGGTTGAGGTCGAATTTTGCAGCATAAAACCCACAAGTTGCATCGCTACGACCGCCATGACACCCACCGTCACACAAAACACCGCCAGTATGGTACGCTGCCCGCCGCGCAGCAGCGAGCGCGTGGTATATGAAAAGTACATTGATGCCTTCATGTCCGTTGCCTCTTTCGTGAATACTATTGGGTGATAACGCCCTGAGAGTCGTCGATCTCGGCAACTCGACCATCGACGATGCGAATGGCGCGGTCCGCATGTGAGGCGACTACCGGGTCGTGCGTGGCGATAATAAACGTTTTGCCGGTCTGCTCGCGTAATTCGGTGATGAGCTTAAGCACATTTTCACCGTTGCGGGCGTCCAGGTTGCCGGTTGGCTCGTCGGCGATCACCAGGGCGGGATCGGCTGCCAGGGCACGCGCGATTGCTACGCGCTGCTGCTCGCCGCCTGAGAGCTGATTGGGTCGGTGACCGAGCCTGTGGGAGAGGCCTACCAGGGCCAGCAATTCCCGCGCCCGTGCCGAAGGAGAACCTTTATGTTTGCCGACATACAAAGGAATCTCCACGTTCTCCTGCGCCGTCAGCGTCGGGATCAGGTTAAATGCCTGGAACACCATGCCAATCTTGCTATTGCGCACCGTTGCCAGCCTGCTCTCGCTCATCCGTGTGATATCAACGCCATCGATCAGCACCTGCCCGCTCGTAGGATTGTCCAGGCCAGCGATAATGGCCAGCAGCGTGCTTTTGCCTGAACCAGAAGGCCCTACGATGGAGACAAACTCTGCGCTGCAAATCGAGAAGCTAATCCCCTTGAGAATCTCGATACGCTCTCGACCGAGAGGAAGACTTTTCGTAATATTCTGTACATCCATCACAATTTTGCGTTCAGAAACTGTTTTTTGCTCATTTTCAAGTTCAACAATTAAATTCATTTGCTTTCTACTCCCTTTTCCGAAATGGTATTGGTGACAATTTGTATTAGCGCAGGCTGAAGAGTTCGGCTCAGTAAACTCACCCTCGTCTCTTCTGGAGCAAGTATACGGGCAGACAAGGTTAGTCGGTAGTGAAGACCCTCATGAGATTGGGATGACATTTGTCATATGACATCATCCTCACCACCCCTGCCCTTACAGCTAACAAGCCTGGGGAGGCGCTTCACCCGTAGTCATTGTAAGGGCGGGAGTGGTGCGGATGTGGGGTGGGGATCCTTGCGGTCGCCCTGGTGGCTCTTGCTGCGACGCTCACATGGTAACGGCGGGAACGTGGGTGGGGACCCTCCGCCCTGCTGGTTCTTGCTGCGATGCTCACATAGTAGGGGCGAGGGTGGATGCGGATGTGGGGAGGGGACGCTTGCGTCGCCCGCCATCCACCACCATATCCCCCATTCATTTTTGAAGATTCATAATTGCGCCCTGGATCCGTGAATCGGCCGGGGATATGGGCACAATGCATCGCGCCCCTACAAACGGATACCCAGATTATTTATTTGCTGTTCATCATCACAAGAAAATAGCGGCAGGAATGACAAATCATTCCAAACTCATCAGTTACTCACCTATCTCGCGGACCTGTTCATTGAGTATTCGATTGAGTTCGTCTACCGTATCCGGATATTCAGCACCGGTATGCTCCAGGTGGCTGATACTCTGGAGAAGCGTCGTCGGCCGAACACCTACGAACTCTCCTCCTTTTTCTAGACGCTCATGCACACGTTCGCGCAGTGCCTGCCAGCGGCGTTCAGGCGTAGCATTCCACAACTCTTGTACAAGACGAGATGGGATATATTGCATGCTTCCCTTTGCCTCCCTCGTGTTTGTTAGACCTCACAATATTTCTACCTAAGTTACGTCTTGGAGGCAGGATAAGAAACACAAATCTGAAATTTTAGCCGCAATTCTCTTGCCTTGATCGATTCGTATAGTGGGTATTTGACCCGATTTGTAACGACAAAGGAGATAAGTCCGTATGGACAACAGTGGTAGTCAACCTCCCAGCAGTTGGAGGTGTCTACATTGTTTCTATAGGAAAGGCGCTCCTAAGTTGATAGTGCTTCATTCTTGATCTGCATTGACCTGCACTATCACCTCACCACTCGCTTTTCCTACAAACCTACAAATGAAAAGCGAGCAGTGTGAGGTGTGTTCCTCTCAGTGCCGGAGCAACTCCGGCACCTTTGTCATCCTCCTCTCACTCCTCTACGTTCCTGCTGTCTGATGCGTACGGTCACAATCCGCATTGCTACAGAAGGCACTTCCTCGGAAGCCACTTGCCAGCATGCTACGTGCTAGCTGTAAGGGGAAGTCCCTGTGCTGGAAGCGCTCATCGATTCTGTCCTCGAAATACAACAAGGAGGACTTCCTTGAAAAAAGAAGTTACGAAAAAAGATATCACACCAACAAAATTTGCCACGCGCCGGGTCAGGCGCGTCTGGATGCGGCAACTTTTGATACTGCTCTCGGTCATTGGCCCTGGCCTTATTACCGCCAACGTGGATAACGATGCCACGGGCATCACCGGCTACTCTCTGGCGGGTGCGCAATATGGCTACGGCTTGCTCTGGGCTGTAGTCCTGGTCACGATCAGCCTGGCCGTTGTCCAGGAAATGGTGGCACGCATGGGCGTCGTCACCGGAAAAGGGCTGGCCGACCTCATTCGAGAGCGTTTCGGTGTGCGCATCACCTTCTGGAGCATGATCTTACTATTGATCGCGAACCTCGCCACTACGGTCGCCGAGTTCGCGGGTATTGCCGGGGCAATGGATATATTCGGCGTCAGCCCCTACATTGCCATTCCGGTGGCGGCAATCATCGTGTGGGTGCTGGTCATTCGCGGCAGTTATAAATACGTCGAGCGCATCCTGTTGGCGCTGTGTATCATCTACGCGAGTTATATTTTCAGTGGCTTCCTCGTTCACCCCGACTGGGGGCAAGTTTTCCATGATACCATTATGCCGCCTATACAACTGAATCAGGGCTATTTGCTTACACTTGTCGCTGTGATTGGCACTACTATTGCTCCCTGGATGCAGTTCTACCAGCAGTCAGCCATCGCCGACAAGCAGATTCCGGTAGCCCACTTGCGCTACGAGCAGATCGATACCTATGTAGGCGCATTTCTCACGGACTTTGTCGCCTTTTTCATCGTCGTCAGTACTGGCGCGACCCTGTTCGTCCACCATATTCAGATCAAAGAGGCCAAAGATGCCGCGCTCGCGCTTGCACCACTGGTAGGTGGAAATGGGCACATTGCCGAAATCCTTTTTGGCGTTGGGCTGCTCAACGCTTCATTGATGGCTGCCAGCGTTCTACCACTCTCTACCGCCTATTCGATTGCCGAGGCATTTGGCTGGGAGCGAGGCGTTGGCCACAATTTCAAAGAGGCCCCCCAGTTCCTGTTCCTCTACACCTTCATCATTGTAGTAGGCGCCGGTATAACCCTGTTCGTGCCAAAGGATCGACTGGTCTTTGTGCTGAACCTGCCCAACATCGTCGGCGGAATGCTGCTGCCTCTCGTACTCGTCTTGATGCTCATACTGTGCAACGACCGCCGCTTGATGGGCCGCTACGTCAATAGGCGCTTCTACAACTTCGTGGCCTGGGCCACGACCATAATCATGACCATTCTCACAGCCCTTATCATTTGGACTAGCATCTTCCCGTTCCCGTGAGGTAAAAGAGCTAGTTTACGCTGCTATTTTTTTCATAATCAAGACTGAGGAAAAACATTGTAGCAAATTGATGAGTCGGAGTACATGACTAAGTTGGCTATGAAATTACTTTGGAGGAAACGAAGCAAGTGCAAGAGTATCGATATCTTCACCTACCGCGTGATAGATTTAGGTTCTTTTGCATGATGCAAAGAGAGAGGAGAACAGCTATGGCAATAAATGCCCAACAGACCGTTGTCGGCGTCTTCAATGATCGTGCTCTGGCCGACGCTGCTGTAGAGGAACTGCAAAACGCAGGATTTAGTTCCGATCAGATTTACTATTCTGGCCCTGGTGAAAACCCTCACACTGATTTTTGGCAGGGGATCAAACGCTTCTTCACTCATGATAGGGCTACTGCTCATGACGAACTCA
>VBHV01000538.1 GCA_005881995.1 Chloroflexota bacterium
CACCGTAATCTTTGAGAACAGGTAGGGAGCGATGCCCAGATTTACAGTACGTTCACGACGGTAAATCGGCGCCTCTTTGACGATTTCGCGCACTCCATTGACGATGCCGAACATCACGGCCGCGAACGCCATAATAAACAGGTATTTCTGCGAATCATTGCCCGCGCCTGGAACAATAAAATCTTGCAGCGCCTGGTTTGCGCCGCCCCTGCTTGCCGCAATAGCCCGACCTGTCGGATCAAATGTCAGGAAGTTCAGCACATTTTGGCAGCTTCTTCTATTTGGCACCGTCTGCGGTACGTGTATGTTGGTTCCCGGTGGATTGAGATTACAGCCAGCGACAGTGGTCGGGTCGAAAATGCCGCGTCCGCCGGGTGTGAGCAACAAGTAGAGAATGAGCGCGATCAACGGAGCTTGCAATAAGAGAATGAGCAGGTTGACTACATCATTCTTGAGCAGTTCGAGATAGCGCAAAGAGAGCAACGAGAACTGCCGCCAGGGGTTGCCGCGTTTGGGCGGGATGACCCCGGTTGTTTCCGTCAGCCGGTCGGCTTGCGCGGCAGGACTATTATTGAGAGATGTGACTACATATTGCTGATATTGCGGAGAGGCCTTGAAGCGATTCTCGGCCTCCAGTGGAATGTTTGGATTTTCTTCGGTCGGCTCCAACGCGCTATAGATTTCGGCGAAGTCAGTTTTGCCGAAATAAGCTTTTGCCTCGTTCGGCGGCCCAAAGTAGGCTACACGCCCGCCCTGCGCCAGGAAGCAGATATAGTCGCAGGCATTGATATTATTGGTGGCATGGGTCACCAGAATGATGGTATGTCCCTTGTCGGCCAGTTTGCGCAGCAGGAACATCATTTTGCGGTCCAGACCAGGATCGAGGCCCGATGTTGGTTCATCCAGGAAGAAGACGCTGGGGTTGGCGAGCAATTCGAGTGCGATGGAGACACGTTTGCGCTGTCCACCCGACAGTTTGCTGATGAGCAATTTGCGCCGGAACTTCATTTCTACGTCGTCGAGCACTTCATCGATACGCTGGTGTATTTGTTCCTCGGTGAAGTCATCGGGGAGGCGCATGCGGGCGGTGTAATACAGGGCGCGTTCAACGGTTAAATCGCGGTGAATGATGTCATCCTGTGGCACATAGCCAAGCTGGGTACTGAAAGCCGCGAGGTGCTGATAGTAGTCTTTGCCATTATAGAACACGGTGCCTTTATGCGCCGGTCGCAGGCCATTGAGTGCATCCATGAGCGTGGATTTGCCCGCGCCGGAACCGCCTACCAGGGCCACAAACCTGCGTTGGGGGATGGCAATGGAGATATTATCGAGAATGATGGTTTTCTTAGTGCCCTCTTTGTAAAGGCCGAGCGCATCGATACGAATACCGCCGCTCTCGTCGCGCTGAGTGAGCTGTGTGCCCGTATAGGTGAAATTGAACGGGCCGATGCGTATCTCATCGCCGGGTCTTAACGGCTGGTTGGTGACACGCTGCGCATTGACGTAGACGTGATTAGTGCTTCCCAGGTCAACGATGCGATAGCCTCCCTGTACCTGTTCAAGACGAGCATGGTGTCCAGACACCTGTGGGTGATTGAGTACGACCATGTTGTCGGGTAATCGACCGATGGTGATGACCGGCGCTCCTAAGGGAAAGGGGCGAATCTCAGGGACAATATCCTGCGCGGCGCCACTGCCATCGTCATAGGAAATGGTGACCATAGTGCCGTGTTCATCGCCAATACGGAAGAAATCGCCACGCGCCAGTGGTTTGCGGAATGCCTGGTCACCTAGTATATGATTGCCGTTGTAGATCAGACCGTTCAACGTCTTTCCACGAGATGGGTGAGGATGAACGAAGACGTACTGGTTGCCTTCATGGACAATCTGCGCGTGAAAACCAGAAACTACTGGCTCGCTGATGACCAGGTCATTAGATGGATCACGCCCGATATTGATGACCTGTTTGGTTAAGGGAAGCGCCTGTTTATTTGGATGAATGTTGGAACTGACCTCTATTGAAGGCGTGCCCGGGGCTATTCCCAGCGGCGTTGCTTCACCATAGACTACCGGTTTTACCGGCGGCTGGGCACCGGATGATCCTACGGGAGGAGACCCAGCAATGGTATGGAATGCTGGCTGAGCAAACGGTTGCTGTGGAGGGAGAGGCAGCTGCTGTAGAGGCTGCGATGGAGCATAGAGTTGCTGTGGTGGCAGTGGTGGGGTGTATGGGTATTGTGGAGCAGGTTGCTGAGGCGAAACGGCAGGGGCTGCCAGGTCAGGTGAGACCAGGAAGAGGAAGGTGGTTCCATTTCCCAGGCCAATGGTATCGCGATCAGCGATGAGACTCTGCTGCACATCCCGTTGATTGACGGTTACGACATTCTGTGGCGAGAGTTTTTCGATGCTCCATTGTCCACCATTATTCACCAGGCGGGCATGTTGGCGCGAGACCGAGGGGTCAGAAATGACGATGTCGTTTGTCGGTTCACGACCAATGGTCATCATGGGCTTACTGATCTGAATGGTACGCCCGGCCAGTGGTCCAGTAAGAAACCTGATCGACCCCAATCCCTGGGACTTATTTACCACATCCATAAAAAAAGTCTCCTCTAGGTGAATGATGACAACTTGCGGTAGCTATCGAGTCCTCTCGAGATGAACTGATAAAAGACATACAGCGCGTTTGTTTTTGCTCTATCTTACGCATCTGCTTTAGTGAGGCAATTATACTGTAGTGGTGTTCTTATGACAAGACGGTAAAAATATGGGTAGTCCTGCGGTGTATGCTGCCCCAGTTCGTAGGGACAAGGTGCGGTGTGGGGCGGACGCGGGGGCCTGGTGCTTGTCCTGGCTGGGGGATCGAGCGAGCACCGAGGACAAGCACCAGGCCCCCTCCCCTCTTCACCACCGCCCCTTGTCCCTACGAACTGGGTGCTTTGTGCAGATTGATATTGCCGGTGCTGACATCGATTTTCAAGATGGCTGATGGGAGGGTCGAAGCTGGGATGAGCGGGCCACAGAAGTAGGTCGAGCTGGGGGGGGATGTACCACAATAGGGAATGGGAGTGGAGGGAGGGGTCAGAGGAAAATCGCCGGTGAGCTTGCCAAAATTGGTATTGGCATCAAGGATGACGTTCAACGAAGGGTTCAAGGTGGCATCGACATTGCCGCCCTCACTTTTGAACTCATACCAGGCATGAGGATC
>VBHV01000539.1 GCA_005881995.1 Chloroflexota bacterium
AAGCACAAGGCCCCCGCTCATCCGCTCCGGCCGCCCCTTGTCCCTACGACAAATCCACCAGTCGCTCCTTGAGCTTCGAAGGATGCCTAAGCGCCCCACGCTCATTCAGAAAGAGAAAGCGCGGGGCGCTTAGGGCCCGATTTATCGCGCCCGTCTTCGTGACTTATGCCTTCTTGTCAGCGCCAAGAATGGTATTGATGGTGGTGCCGCAGACGGAACACTTGCCCTTTAACGCGGGTTTACCATTCTTCATAGTTACGCGCTCGGCATCTTTCATCTCTCGCTTGGCTTTGCATTTGACACAATAGTACTCGGCCATGATACGTTTGCCTCCTTACATCACTGCTGACTTGACATGCAGTCTCGTTGCAGTATGCTTCAAACTAGTTTACACTTACAAAACGCGAATATCTCCCTGATTGGGGGAGATCACATGCGACAGGTACATTTCATATCCCTGCGCTTGCAGTCGTTCCTGCACCTGGCTGGCACAGGAGAGTTCGGAAAATAGGGCGTAGAGCGTTGGACCACTGCCGGAAAGACCCACTAGCGGGCAGCCCGCCTGCAGGAGATCAACCTTTGCCTGGGCGACCTCTGGATAGCGTTCCAGGGCACTACGCTCTAAACTGTTGTGGAAGTCTTCCGGTTGCGGCAAACTTCCCGCTTGCAATGCCGTGATGACAGCCCTGCTATAGCTTCCGTCGGTGTAATCACTGGCGGGCAAGCCCGAAAATACCGAAGCCGTTGCTATGCCTATAGCCGGTTTGAGCAAGAGCACCCAGCGTAGAGACGACGGCCAATTGGTCAGCGAAGCAGCCAGGGGCGTCACCTGTTCGCCACGTCCTTCGCAAAGCGCGAGACCACCTGTTAGAAAGAACGGCACATCAGAGCCCAATGACGCTGCTAGCTCCTGTAGTTCTGAGGGGGAGAGGGATAACTGCCACCATTGCCGCATTGCCAGCAAAACAGCGGCAGCATCGCTACTTCCTCCACCTACCCCGGCAGCGATTGGGATACGTTTGCGCAGCTCGATCAGAATCCCCTGCTGAAGCGCGAAACGTTCGCGCAACAGTTGCGCGGCGCGGGCCGCAAGGTTGTCTTCGTTGCTCAATTCAGGGCGAGTACACACCACCTGCACCCGGTTGTCATCGGTAGCGGTCAGGCAGAGGGTGTCATGTAGATCAACGGTTTGCATGACTGTTGCTAACGCATGATACCCATCGGCCCTCCGTCCTAAAACATCAAGCGTCAGATTGATCTTGGCATATGCTCGCACGAAGCAAACGCTGCCGGAAGTTTGTACTCGCTGTGCATGGCCCATGCCTGCATTGTGCATAGAAATGGCTGACTTGTCAAGCATCATTCCCATAAAACGAGCGCAATAGCCCATAATTACTGTTCGACCTGAACATATTACCTACCTATGATATACTCTCAACTGTGTAAAGTGATAACAATTACTCTCGTTTCCCGTTCTGCGGCTCATTCCTGTTTTTGGTAGGTCTAATGGATATAACCGTCGCTTATTTTCATCCCTTAATGCATCCCGATATAGTGAAACGTGATTTCGACCAGATTCGCGCGACAGGAGCTGGGAATATCGTCTATACCATCCATGAACAGGAGGAACAGCGCTGGCCGCGAGACCTGGAACGCGGTTTGTTAATGGCCCAGGATGCCGGCCTCAAGGTGCATTTGAGCCTTGGCCGCTATGGAAATTTATTTGCCGGGCCGTCATTGATGCCAAGCTGGTACACTTTTCGCCATCCACATTCGCGCGTGCTGGATCGCCACGGACGCTATCACGAAATTTCCTGCTTTAATCACCAGTCCTTTCGCCAGTGGCTCTTCAATGAAATTGAGCATCTCCTGCGTGTCTATCCGATCAATGGCATTTTGATCGATGAGCCGCGCAGCCTGGAAGTGACCTGTTTCTGTCCAGCCTGCCGCGCCTTATGCCCTGACGTGGCCGATCTTGAGCGCTTCCGGCGTCGTTCGATGATCGATTTCCTGGGTGAATTGTGCTCATGCGTTAAGCGCGTGGATGCGAGTATCAAGACAACCGTCGTATTGCTGCCCCTCGACCTTTCCCAGGTGGAAGAACTGGCGCAGCTGCCCTCGCTGGATACCGTGGGCTGCCACCTCTTCTGGAATTTACTGCACGAAGATGTATGCAAGGTAAAAACATGGGGTCACAGCCTCGTTGAGACCACGCGCCAGTATCAAAAACGCAGCCAGCTCTGGTTACAGAATTTCAGTCTTGACGAAAGCACAGAGCAAGAATTGGAAATGGCTTACGCCAACATCATGAGTGTTGAACCGGATGAAGTAGGGTGTTATTATTACTGGCGAAATAACGTCAATCCGACGCGTGTGTGGGAGACGACGCGTGCATTGCTGCGCCGCATCCCACGTCGCCAGTTACATTGGCACGTTCCTTGCAGCATGCCTGAGTCGTAAGCTCGGATGGCAGGCTGGCTAGCAAAAGGTTCGCCACGTCGCCCAATCTGATCAGAAGGAAGAAAAGCAACTATCATGATGACTACATCTACAGTCTTGCTCCCGCCCGGCGGGCAGCGTATATTGGTGATTATGGCCCATCCAGACGACGCGGAATTTATCTGCGGCGGCACAATAGCCCGCCTGGCGGCTGATGGCTGCGATATTTCGTATGTGCTGGTCACGAGCGGCAATCGCGGCAGCCACGAAGCCGATATGACCATGGAGCGGCTGGCAAAGATTCGCGAAGAGGAGCAGCGCCATGCCGCTGACACGTTGGGCGTGCGTGAAGTGACTTTTCTCGGTCATAACGATGGAGAAGTAGAAGTCACACTCGCGCTGCGTGGCGAGTTGGTGCATGCCATCCGGCGCGCGCAGCCGGATGTGTTGTTCACCTTCGATCCCTGGCGCCCCTACGAGATTCACCCCGACCACCGCAACGTTGGCTTGTGCGCCCTGGACGCGCTGGCTTCGGCGCGCATGCCCATGTATTATCCCGAACAACTCAACGAAGATATAACCCATCACCGCCTGAAGCAGGTCTATCTCTTCTCCACGCACCAGCCTAATCACTGGGTCGATGTCAGCGACTACATGGACAAGAAATTAGAGGCTTTGCATTGCCACACCAGCCAGGTAAGTAATCCCGAAGTTGACGAGATAGTACGCCAGCGCACCCGCCTCGTGGGGGTTGAACACGGCTACACATATGGTGAGGCGTTTCATCACCTGGCTTTGCGGTGATTTGAAACGCGTGTAGTGTGTAGGGACAAGCACAAGGCCCAATACATCTCACTTACGCTCTTTCAACACAACAATTGTTCGAGTTTTTTGAGGTCAAATCGGCCTCTTGCCGAGACGATAATGATGAGCTTATCAGGCGTAAGTGAGAGGTATTGGGTCTTGTGCTTGTCCTGGTTAGAGGATCGAGCAGACGGGGACAAGCACAAGGCCCCCACCCATCTGCTCTGCTTCCCCTTGTCCCTACGCTTATGCTTATCCCCGGCTGGCCAGGCCAAACGTCTCCTTGGTATCCGTCTCCTCGTGGTGTACCTTTTCCAGCAGTTCGCGTATCTGCTGGACATTCTCTTTGGTCTTATCACTAGACTTACTGGCAGTGATAATCAAGGCCTGAACTCCCAGTGCCATCAAGGTATACGCATCGGCCTCGCTGGTGGCGTTGTCCACGTTCAGCATAGCGGGGAAGCGCACAGCTTCACGCACCGCGCGATAACGCAGCACACCCTCGATAGACAATGCGCTGACATCGCCTGGCAATCCGAAGTCCAGCAGCACCGCTGCAATAGTATCGAAGGCGGTCAGATTGCGTATAAAAATGGGATACAGGTCGCCTTCTTGCATTGGCACGGAGACTACCAGTCCCAGGTCTTTAACTTGCAAGGCCAGTAGACGCGCAGGGGCATCCAATGGCAAAACGATGTAATGTACATCCAACTCTTTAAGATGCTCGAAGGTTTCGCGCTCCAGTGTATCCCAGCCACTGGTAATGCGCAGCCCGCAGACGACGTTTTCCCCGCTTGCTTGAGCCGCATCGATGGCC
>VBHV01000540.1:0-8255 GCA_005881995.1 Chloroflexota bacterium
AGCAAGCACAACATCCCTACAGAGGGGATAAGGAAAGGTTCAGGCCGTGTGCGAGTATATCCAATTTTGAACATATATAAAACTCCTCTTGTAACTCATATTGTAAATGCCGCTTTTAGGAAGAACATAGCATGCGCCTGCGTGTAGCCGATGTATTCAACCGCATTATTTAAGGGACGTCCGCCACGCGCGAATCACTCCCGAAAAAATGTGAAGTTGTTCACACACTTGCAAGCTGGGGAATCGGGTTCAAGCCCACGAAGGAATGGGGGGTTGTTGGTCAGTGGCCAACAAATGCCAGGGCGACCGCGAGGGTCGCCCGTACAATACTGCGTTGCTTGTATTACACGAAGTACGTGTACTGTACGGGCGACCCTCGCGGTCGCCCTGGTAATAATTCACTGGATAGACGCGTTAGAGTGTGAAAAGCATCAATAATGCAGCACCAGCATCTTCCACAACTCCACGATGCTGTGATACGAGATGATTCCAAGTGCAATGCACGCCAGGGGGATGTGAATGTAGCGCCAGGTGCGAATGATCAGGCGCGCACGCTGCTGGCGTTGCAGCGAACGCCCAAGCCGGGCGCGTTCGCCGAGTACCTCGTAGGCCCGCTCAAAGTCTCCGACCTCCTGGGGGGCCAGTACTGGAAGGAGGTCAGGCAGCGCGGCTTTATGACGCAGCGCCTGTTCGCAGAACTGCTGGAATAGGGCAGATTTGCCCGCTCGCAGCCGCCCAATCGTCAATGAGAGCTCGTGCATCCGCTCCTCGATGGAACGGGTGATCCCCACGCCGTTGGTGTCGGCCTCGGCAGCGATCACCCGCGCCTGCCACATATCGAGCAGGCGGCCCACGACTCCCGTCAGCACCAGCAGCAGCAGCGCGTACATAGCTGTGGTACCATAATCGGCTTCGGTGAAACGATCCGCTAAGAATGAGAAATCATGCGTAATGTTTTGATAACCTTCATGCATGAATACAATGAGGATACTGATAACGCCAAACCAGGTATGGACCCAGAGCCAGCTCTGCACTTTTCCAGGTAATCCCCGCGCAAAACGACGGCGTAGGGTATAGGCAGTGACAACCAGTACAAGTACAAAGGCAACAATACCGAAATCACGGAAAGGGTCGGTAGCTGGATCTGCGAACTGTGTAGTGAGGGCATTACGGTCTATCAGATAGACCGAGCCATAGATTACCAGTGAAGCCAGCAGAAAAAGCCAGTTGAGCTTAGAACCGGGCGTTCTCCAGATGCGCCGTATCGTGCGTGGTTGCGTCGGTGATTTCGCGGCTTGGGCCATTGGTCTCATAAAACATGCGGCGTGCAGACCCGTCCCCGTTTACAGGACGGGAGGAAACGCCGCTCTCCTTTCTACTAACGAAGCCGAAGCCTTCTGCACGACGCTCAGCTTTTTGTAACTGGCACTGGCACTGACCTTTGTTCCGTCCAGGGTGCGGAGATCAAAGTAGCCACTGCTCCTCCTTCCAAAGACAAAACAGGTGACGTGTTCGTATTTTACGCAATCGAACAAACGAAAGCCATGGACATACTTGGGAGCCGTATGGCGCTGCCGCCTTCCGCCTTTTCTGATAGCCGCTTTGTGCAGTTGTCGGTTATTTCTGCGCACGTACTTGATGAGATACCACGTGCCATCGAAGCACGCCAGTGGGGGTGTCGCGCGATGCCCGCGCGGCTGCACAGCATGCACACAGGGTCCTGGCATTGGCGGCAGGCGGTAGCGATGCTGATATTCCCGATCACCATGCCCTTGCGGTTCATGCGCGAATGCCCATGCCGCCGGGTGCACGCCTCTTCACATTCATCGCAATGAATGCACTTGTCGAGATCGATCACCAGCACCTCGGTCCCCTCTACGACGCCATCGCTGACCAGCGAATGCAGCCCTGCCTGGACATTGTGGTCGGCAGGACTACGAGTAGGCTTGAAATGTTGCAGCGACCCGCTTGAAATAACGTAGCCCTGGGTAGCCACGGCTGTCTCGATATATTCCTGCAAGCGCAGAGAGAAGCGCTGATTGACCTCTGGATAGCGCTGGAACAGCGCCAGCAATACGGAACGCGGCACCCTGGCCACGCGGCAGCGATTGATAGTGGTCGCCGTGACAGCGCGACCATCGCCCAGCGAGTCAAGGCCACCCACGAAGTAGTCACCTCCCTGGCGATAGGCGATGATACGCTCGCTGCCCCGTTCCGTTCTCTCGGCCGTATGCCGCGCCACTTTGACAAAACCCTCTAGCAGAATATGCAGCGTCTCGCGTGATGGGCGTCCTCCCTCGTCTTCAGCAAAGAGTTGCTCGTTGCGTTCATACTGCTGAACAACTGCCTGGCGGATCAGCGCTTGCATATCGGCATCGGCGACCCCCTGGAACATCGCCAGGCGTTTCAGGATGGACTTCAACGAGCGGGCGTTATTGAATTTCTCGAAGTGGCTGCGTACGCCGGGGACAATCTCCATCAGGCGCTGCATGACCTGCTCTGGCACCTGCACTACCAAAGCGGGTGTCTGGGCGCGTGCTGATGCTTTGTACGGGTGCCCCGTGAGCATTCCATCCTCTCCCAGGTATTCTCCGCGCCGGAGAATGGCTACCGGTAGCTCCGTGTTCTCACTATCGGTGGCGGTCAATTCCAGGCGACCCTCCAGTACCAGGTACAGGTCGCGCCCGTACTCGCCTTCGCGAATCATCACCTCTCCCGGCGCAAGGATGGATTGTTTTGAGGCTGCGACGATGTGCAGCAGGTAGTTATCGGATATCTGCTGTGGATCGAGGAAAATCGTCTGCTCGCGCAGGCGGCTTATGAGCATGGCGACCGTCCAACCCCCAGGTAACATCTCGGCCACGCGCTTCATATCCGGCTTCGCATTCCAGGAGACGCCGAGGCGCTGTTTCAGCGATAGCATCAACAGGTCACGGTGATTATCAACCGGGCAAACGGGGACGCAGGAGCCGCACATGATGCACTCGTGCGTGAAACGCGCCACCTGCGGCGCAACCGTCTCCGAAATAGTGGCATGATTGAGCAGTGCGATCGTCACCTGCGATGACATCGGCACCGGGCAGGCATCCATACAACGATCACAACCGATGCATATATCAATCTCAAACCGGATGCGTTCCTCACCCAATCCCTGCACTGCACGGCGATGCTCAAGCCCGCCCACAACTGGCTCTTTCGCTTTTTGGACGGAATGGGCCGTATCAACCATACTCTTTCTTATAGCCTGACTGGATATAACCGTTGAGTCTTTCGATATGCTTGATTGTGATGCCTGTGGGACAGCGCTCGCAATATCGCTGGCTGGCTGCTCCCTCACCTGCTTCTGGAGATGAGAGAAGTAGAGGAGCGTATTGCCCAGGACTATGCGATCCCCGTGTGAGAGATGATAGGGATTGTTGATCTTCACTTTGTTCAAGAACACACCGTAGCGACTGTTCAGGTCGCGCACATAGAAACCATCGGGGGCGCTGAATAGCTCGGCATGCTGGCGTGAAGAGGAGGGATCATCTAGCATAATGTCATTCGCTTTGTCGCGTCCCAGCGTATAGCGCCGTCCAGATTCGAGAGAGATCACCCGAGGAGGTGCATCTGGCCCAACTAGGACTACCGACGGCGTATCTTGAAGGTTGCGCAGGATGTTTGTGGGGATGATACGCGACACGCTGGCATGTAGTTCTGAACCCTCGACATGCAAAAAGCTGGTAGTCGATGGCGCGGGTGTAGCATGGCTGTTGTTCGACGCGCGATGGCGTAGCTCGAAGCGGAATTGCGCATCGCCAAAACGCACGTGGTCATGATGGCGCAGAGTGTAGGCGTTCTCGTGCTCGAGGGATGCATCATTAACGAACGTGCCATTGGAACTGCCTCTATCGCGCAGCAAGTACGCGCCGTCAGTGCAAGTAATCTCGGCGTGGAGCCGTGAAACCGAACTATGCTCGATCAGGAGTGAGACGCCTGCCTGCCGACCTATCGCAGAAAGGCATCGACATCTTTCGGTATGAAACCGCTTGCGTATGCTTCACCTGTCAGCGTCGGCGTATCGATCGCTCCCGAACTATATCCTCCGGCTCTATCTGTTGTATGAATGTTCAGAACAGGACCGGGCGTTTGATGTTGATCGAGCCACGCATCCAGTGAGAAGTCATCGGCGAACAGTCGGTTGGCAACCGGCACCAGGTTCACGCGGTGATCGATGGCACGTTTGAAGGCCAGTGCCTGCTCGCGATTTCCCAGCAGGAGCGCGCCAACAATCACGCCGTTTTTGAGTATAGCTTTGCGGTAGTTGCGCGGCAGGGGTTCGGCGATGACCTCCTGATAACCCGCGGCAGGCGGGCGCGTCGTTAGCCCTACAGAAACAAAATCCAGCCCGTATAAGAAGGTAGCGTTGTAGTAATGCCTATAGCCAGGGCTGGTTGCTGCCGGTGAACGGGGGTAAAATGGATGCGACGGGTTGAGCAGGCCGAGCATAGTATGGGCTGCGATCTGCGCCTGTTGGATGGCGGGAAACCACTGTCCCAACACACGTGTGCGCCCCGTAAACTCATCGGTGGTTTCTGTCACGTCGCCGGCCGCGTAGATATTTGGCACGCTGCTTCGCATACCGTTGTCAACCTTGACGCCGCGTCCGCAGGCGATACCGCTGGCGCGGATGAAGTCAATCAATGGCTCGATGCCGATGGCAATCAACGCCAACTCACATGGTATGCGCTCTCCACGGGTCGTAATGACGGAAGAAACCTGGCCATTTTTGCCGACAATCTCGCTGATTTCTTCTCCGGTGCGCACATCAATGCCATCCCGGCGTTCTTCCTGCAGCACCATATCTGAGGCGACCGGATCAAGCACCTCGGACCAGAGAGTATTACCCCGTAAGAGATGCGTCACCTGGTAGCCGCGATGCCTTAGGGTTTCCGCGCTCTCCAGCGCCAGTGTGCCGCTGCCGCATACCACCATGCGGTTGACATGCTCCAGGCGGCGCAGGATTTCCTGGTAGTCAGCGACGGTGCGCAGCGTAGACACACCCGCCAGGTTGAGGCCGGGGCAGGAGAGCGAACGGGGGCGCGCGCCGTTGGCAAGCAGCAGTGAATCGTAACCGATACGCTTGCCATTCTGAAGCTGCGCGAAGCTCTGCGAGGCGTTGATGCCGACTATGCGCCCGGGTAGAAAAGGGATGTGCTGCTCCTGGTAAAATGTCGCGGGCCGTGCCCACAGCTTCTCTTCCGGTAGGCGTCCACCAAGATAATCCTTGAGCGCGGGACGATAGTAGGCAGGAAAGGGATCATCCGCGACGATGGTGATCGAACAGGCTGCGTCTTCAGCGCGTAGTATTTCGGCAGCAGTCACCCCTGTAATACCATTGCCGATAATCACAAACGATTGCTGTTGTCCCATCGATTACTCCTGCTTGTATAAACCTGAGACCAGCCTGAATTTGCTCGGAAGAATGCAGGTCTATTTGTACCTGATGCGCAGTTTGTATTTCATAAGAGTTTTTATTAGATAGAGACATGCGCATTGATCACGATACTCTGGTATGTAGCGTACTGTATCGTCATGTTTCAGGCAAGAAAACGGTACTCTTGTACCGGCACTCTTACTTCTTTTCCGATTTAACACAGCTCCCTCAGCATTTCTGGCCTTTGAGTGAACATCTAACTATGGGGTATAATTCATCCATTGAACATAGCGGTATTCAGGCCGGGTTGTCTGTTTAGAGAGGTATTATTACGTATGGATTTGATTGAGAAGTTACTATCAACACCTGCTACATCATCGGTGGCGCCCCCCGTCGGCGTTATCTTGCTGATCTTGATTCCATTCATCATAGTTGGTCTTGTTGTGGGCACTGTCTTCTTTATGCGCCGTCGGCAGAAGCGCCATATGCGGGATATTTGAGTGGATAACCTGCATCGATATAAAGCGCAACAACCCCTGGTCGGCCTCTGCTGCCATACCTGACAGTAGCAGAGGCCAACCAGGGGTTGAAAATTTAACCAGGGTGTGTCGAAGCTCCATAAGGACGCGCTTAAATTTGTTCGAGATAGCGGCGGCGATCCCAGTTGGTAACAGCCTTGTCGTACTCTTTGACCTCCCAGCGGCGTGTGGCGACAAAGTGTTCGACAAAATCCTCTCCCAGGTACTCCTTTACCAGACCGCTTTGTTCCAGCAGATCGGTCGCTGCGGACAGATTACGGGCAAGTGGACGAATGTGGCCGCGCTCGATGGCTCTGGTTACCGTCTCCTGATCATAAGCATTCCCTTGAAGGCGCTCAGGCAGCTCCAGTTGGTGCTCGATACCATAGAGGCCGCTGGCGAGCGTGGCGGCGAACACCAGGTAGAAGTTCGCATCCGCGCCGGGAACGCGGTTTTCGATGCGAATGGCACGCTTGCCGTTGTTGATAATGCGAATGGAGCACGTACGGTTATCCATGCCCCAGGTGGTGTTCAGAGGCGCCCACGTGCCTTCTACATAGCGTTTGTATGAATTAATTACCGGCGCATACAAGGCCATGCATTCCGGCAGTTTTTCCAGCACACCCGCAAGAAACTGACGCATGATTGTGGACATATGCCCCTCAGCGTTCTCGTCCCAGAAGAGGTTGCGTTCGCGTTCGCTGTCCCACAGGCTAACATGCGAATGCCCGCTGCTGCCGTCTTCCTGGTCGTTCCATTTGGCCATAAAGGAGGCAGTCAGACCCATTTGATGGCAGATTTCTTTGACACCCGCTTTAAAGAGCATAGTTTTGTCAGCGGCAGTCACAGAATTGTCATAGCGAATGTTCATCTCATACATGCCAGGGCCATGTTCGCGATTGTAGCCTTCGATCTCAATGCCATAATCGCGCATGTTACGCGCAATGCGCCCCAGCAGGTCCTCATCCGCGCTGGCCTGGCTAATGGAGTAACAGTTGAAGCCCGGACTGAGTGGCAACAGATCCGGGCCAAAGTCTTTTTCACGTAGTGACATCATCGTTTCGTGGAAAAAACGAAATTCCAGTTCGGCAGCGGCTGATGTCTCAAAGCCCATGGCGCGGGCGCGCTCGACCACCTTGTTCAGCACGTAGCGCGGGGAAATAGTGACAGGGTCGCCATGTTCAGTCCACAAGTCGCAAACGCAGGAGGCTACGTTCTCTTCCCAGGGTACCAGCGCAAATGTGGAGAGGTCGGGCTTCATTATAATATCGGAAAAGCCGTGTTCCCAGTTGCTGAACTTGAGATTGGGAAGGACGCTTTCAGCGATATCCCAGCCGAAAAGCACATCGCACTGCGCAAAGCCATCTTCAATTGAATTCAAGAAATGCTTTGCGGCAACGCGTTTGCCGCGATAGACCCCTTCTATATCGGGTGAGCCAATTTTGATGTACTCAACTTTTCCTGATTCGACGAGATGTTGCACTTCAGCTAAGTCCATGGGTTGTGTCCATCCTTTCTTCGGGTGACTTGCCTGGCACCCGGCCATAGAAGATGTGATTACCGTTGAAAAGAGCGTATCCAGGAACGACAGCTTCTCACTAATGACGAACTTCTTTTTCGCTAATCGCTTGTTCCACCTCGGCAACGGGCTTGAGTTGGAGAACCCTTTCAGCCAACTCTGAAAGGTTCTGTATAGGGATCCGATGTATCGCGTCCCTGACATTTGGCAGCGCGGTAGGGGTCATGCTCAATTCGTCCACACCCAGGGCCACCAGGATGGGAGCAAGTCGCACATCACTGGCTATTTCACCACAGACCGCCACCGGTTTACCAGCCTGTCTCCCGGCCTGGGCCACCTGGTGGATAAGCCGTAGCACAGCAGGCTGCATAGCATTGTAGAGGCCGGAAACGTTGACATTGGTACGGTCGCAGGCCAGGGTGTATTGCAACAGGTCATTCGCTCCAATGCTAAAGAAGTCGGCGAGTTCAGCCAGTTCTCGTGACATTACGGATGCCACAGGAACCTCCACCATAATACCAACAGGAACATGCGCAGGTACATTCACCGGGCGATTTCTCAGCTCCTCATACACGCGGTCAAAAATTGAGCGGGCCAACTGCAACTCTTCGACAGTCGTTATCATAGGAAACATGATGCGCAGTTGCGTTCCCGTATCAGCAGCAGCCAACAGTAGCGCACTGATTTGTTGCTCAAGTAAGTGGGGATGGGCCAGGTGTACGCGGATGCCACGCAAACCAAGCGCAGGATTTGCTTCCGCCACCTGACCAAGGATGCTATTGAGCGCCGGCATTGGTTTATC
>VBHV01000540.1:8301-13739 GCA_005881995.1 Chloroflexota bacterium
CGAAAAGGAACTCCGTGCGCAGCAGCCCAACGCCCTGCGCGCCCCACTGACGCGCAGCCTCCGCTTCCGCCTCACTGCCAATATTTGCCATCAAATGAATGTGCCTGCCATTGAAGATGATCGCAGGGAGGCGATTCGTGGAGGCGTTGAGCACTGTTTGCTGCCGCTGTTGTTCGGCAAGGCGATGTATCAATGGTTCACGTATCTCTGGTGAGGGTTGTAGGTAGAGTAGGGCCTGGTCTGCGTCCAGGCCCAATTCATCTCCTGAGTGGATGGTCTGCAACGCTGCTTCATTCAGGCCAGCAATGGCCGGGATGCCAAGCGCGCGGGCTAAAATCGCGGCATGGGCAGTAAATCCACCCTGGACGGTAGCGATGCCAAGCACGAACTCAGGCCGTAATTGAGCGGTGTCAGATGGTGTTAAATCTCTGGCGATAATGATCGATGGTCGATTCAACGTCTGCAAAACCTGGCTCGGCGCAGCCTGTCTTCCTAATTTCGCTATAGCCCTGCTTACGGCATCGCGAACATCGGTGGCCCTGGCTGCCAATAGAGGATCATCGAGGGTTTCCAAAGTGGAAGCGTAGCTCTCGCCTGTTCTGGCTAAGGCACTCGCTGCGTCAACTTGCTCAACTTGAATCATGCGGGACGTGGATTCGAGTAAAGCAGGATCGTTCAACATGAGCGCCTGTGCATCAAAGATTGCTGCGTGAGCCTGACCAATGCTGCTCTGAAGGCTTGTCGCCAGCGAGCGAAGTTCCTGGGCTGCGCTGTTCAACGCCTCGTGCAAGCGCTTCTGCTCGGAAGCGACCTCGTCAGAAGAGATGGATTGCGCCTCCACGACATTGAGTGAAATTGCTTCCGAGGTATAGAGAAACGCCGGTCCTACCGCGACTCCCTTTGAAGTTGTGATTCCCCGCCATGGCTCTCCTGGCTGTTGCGAAGCATTTTCTGAGGGCCTGGGAGTAATGATATCGGGGCCTGATTTATTATCTCCACCGGAAAGGATGGGTACCCGAGCTTCGTCGGTAGGCGCTGTTTCATAGAAGTTCGCGCGCACCAGCTCACTCAACGCTTCTATAGCCGCCTTTGCCTCAGTCCCACTGGCACGAAGGGCGAGAGTATCACCCAGGCGTAGCCCAAGTGCGAGGATGCCAATGATGCTGGTGGCATCGCTTTCTCGTCCATGTCCTGATGCGCGCACTTTTGCCTGAAAGCCATCTGCGGTTTGTACAAAAAGGCTGGCTGGGCGGGCATGCAAACCTGTGGGATTGGTTAGAACTAATGCAACTTCAAGAGGTGTATCCGCGCCTGCCGCTACGTCTTCAATCGTCTCCAGGTTTTGCGCAATTGTATCGTCTCCCTGGGTCAATGGTTTGAGCAGTTGGAGCTGCTCAGTACTCGCTGTTTTTTCTGCTGCCTGCTGTACCTGTGCCAATGTTCGACCCAGGGAGGCTTCAAGCGCAGCAGTAACTGCTCCTTCTACCATGGGAGCGTAACTGATGCGTATGCGTCCCCTCCGATCGTCGTCTAGCATTTCAAGCGCCATTTCAGTTGACAGAATGGCACTTCCCAGGTCCAGCAGTACGAGTACGCCATCTGGTCCCTCAACCGATTGGATAGCTGCTACAATTCTATCAACAGAGGTACCTATCACATCGTTGACAGTTCCACCGGCAGCGGCGATGGGAGTTTTACCCTGAGACATTTGCCCGGCAAGCTCGGCAACCCCCTCTGCCAGTTGGGCGCTATGCGAAACGATGACCAGTCCCACTGTCATAAGATAAACTCCCTCTGAGCATTCCTACTGGCCTTCGCAGATCTCAGCAAGGCTGCGGAGGATGAGCCAGCTCGACGTCGCACCCGGGTCCTGGTGACCGATACTGCGCTCTCCCAGGTAACTGGCACGCCCTTTGGTGGCCTGTATGGGAATAGTGGCTTTCATGCCCTCTTCAGCTGCTGCCGTGGCCTGGCTGGTGATTTGTGCCAGGGTGGCGCCCTGGTCAAGAGCTCGCTTGGCTGCTGCGACAGCAGGAGTGAGAGCATCGACCATGGTCTTTTCGCCCGTCTGAGCCTTCCCACGGGCAACAATACCGCCTAAAAACGCTTCGAGCATAACGACAACATCAGCGGGTGCAAGTTCCTGCTTCGCTGAAGTTGCGCCTGCGGCTCGTAAATAAGCTGTCCCATAGAGCGGTCCACTGGCCCCTCCGACCGTTGAAACCAGCGTAGTACCAACGGTTCGCAATTGCGTTGAGATATCCATGCTGGCCATCGATGGGAATTTATCGCGTACGGCACTGAATCCGCGATCCATATTGATACCATGATCTGCATCGCCAATAGCAGAATCTAAATCGGTTAAATACGCACGATTCTCACGCATTACATCGGCGGTTCGCTCTAACCAGTGCAGAACGTCTTCGTTAGTCATCAATGGCGTCCCGACTAGCGGCCCCAGCGCAGGGCAGGGGTATGTACAGGCGCATCCCAGTACCTGGTCAACTCGTCATCGAGACGGACCAGTGTAATAGAAGCGCCCGCCATTTCCAACGAAGTGATATAACTTCCCACCAGGTTGCGTGCGATGGTGATGTTTTTGCCGTGCAAAATGCGATGCAAAGCGTCGAACACTATATAAAGTTCGATGAGCGGTGTCCCACCCATGCCGTTGACAAATGCCAGCACTTGATCGCCTGCCTTGAGACCCAGGTCTTCGATGACAGGAGTAGCGAGCATCTCAGTCACCTCGACAGCGGACGCAAGTTTGACGCGCCTGCGCCCAGGCTCGCCGTGGATGCCAATGCCGATCTCCATCTCGTCTTCGCCTAACTCGAAGGTTGGCTTGCCCACAGACGGCACCGTGCAGGAGGTGAGGGCCATACCCATGCTGCGCCCCTGGTTGTTCACCTTTCGCGCGAGTTCTGCCACCTGCGCTAGAGGTGCGCCAGTTTCGGCCAGACCCCCGACGATCTTCTCCAATAGCACGGTGACACCAACGCCACGCCGCCCTGCTGTCCAGGTGCTATCCTGCACAGCAACATCGTCATTGGTGACCACGCTTTCCACCTCGATGCCGTCCGCGGCTGCCATTTCCGCGGCCATCTCAAAGTTCAATACGTCACCGGTGTAATTTTTCACAACATGCAGTACACCGGCTCCACCGTTGACTGCTTTCGTAGCAGCGAGCATCTGGTCAGGCACCGGCGAGGTAAATACTTCTCCGGGGCAGGCGGCGTCGAGCATGCCGTAGCCAACAAAGCCGCCGTGCATGGGCTCGTGACCGCTGCCGCCGCCTGAAATAACGCCTACTTTCCCCTGGATGGGTGCATCCTTGCGCACGATGATGCGTTGCTCGATATCAACGCGGATGAGGTCGGAGTGGGCGGCCTGCATGCCTGCCAGCGCTTCTTTGACCACATCCTCTGGCCGGTTGATCAGTTTTTTCATGGTACCTCCTTCATTTGACATATAGGTTGGCTTGTGGGTGTCCGGCATTGGGTATCAGACCCCTACAACACAGGCATCTGCTGCTGCAATTCGGCACGATAAGCATCACTCATGGCCTTTTGTTGCTCGGGTGACCAGCCAAGTTCCCTGGCCATCAGCGCGGCGACTTCATCAACGATGCCCGCGCCTCGATCCCGGTCCTCGAGGAGGATGCGGGTACGTCGTGCCAGCACGTCATCGAGTGTCATAGCCATTTCGTGTCGGCACGCATAGACTACCTCGGCATATATGTAAGGAAGATCTTCGATGAGACGCTTTCCTAGCGATTTGTCTTCCTCGATCAGGCTTAGCAGCTCACCTGCTAGAGAGCCATAGCTCTCACCCAGGTGCGCGATCGTTTGGGAGCTGAGTCCAAGCTCCGCCCCTTTGGTTTCCAGGTCCCGTTGGACAGCAGGCCAGCCAGCGCTGCCGAAAAGCGGAAGGTTCTGCGTAGGATGAGGCGGTGATGACGAGCCATCGCGACGACTGAGCACATCAACAGTATCCTGGGCCATGCGCCGGTAGGTCGTCAGCTTACCGCCGACAATGGTGACCAGGCCGGATGGATTTTGCAGCACAGCATGTGTGCGTGAGAGTTTGGCGGTAGCATGCTCCGAACTGCGCGAACGCAGAAGCGGACGGTAGCCAGCATAGACACTGATGATGTCATCGTGGTCAAGGTCTCCAGAACCGGTATCGGTCGTACCAAAGACCGCGCGTGACTCCCATGGAACCAGGAAAAGGATACGTTTGTCATCCGTCTCCGGTAGAACGACGGCATCATTACCCAGCTTCACATCCTCGCGTGAAAAAACCAGGTGTACACCCTTACTGGGTTCTACCTGAACCTGAGAACCCGCATCTGTGAGCGCCTCCACTTGCTCGGAAAAAATGCCCGTAGCATTTACTATATGCCGCGCACGCACGACAATTTCCTGGTCGCCCAGGTAATCGCGCACATGTGCCCCGGTCACTTTCCCTTTTTCGCTAACAAACGAAGTAACCCCCGCGTAATTAGCGATCGTTGCTCCATATTGAGAGGCAGTACGAAGAATGGCCATGGTAAGGCGAGTATCGTTGGTTTGCCCATCGTAGTAGATGAGGCCTTCTTTCAAGTTTTCGGTAACAAGACCGGGAGCAAGCTTCATCACCTCTTTGCGACTCAAGTGGCGATGTCGCTTGTAGTTACGCCTCCCTGCAAGGCCATCGTAAAGCCAGAGTCCAATATTCAGAACAAAGCCAAGCCCGATACCCCACGGCGTAGTAAAGGGCATGCCGACGGGATGGCGATCACCTTTATAGATTGGCAGTACAAAACCAACCGGCTTCACGAGAAATGGGGCGTTTTGCAGCAAGAGTCCACGCTCAACCAGGGCTTCACGCACGAGGGCGAAGTCAAAATTTGGTAGGTAACGTATGCCCCCGTGCACGAGCTTGGTCGACTTGCTACTCGTGCCACTTGCGAAGTCCGCTTTTTCAACAAGCGCTACCTTGTAACCGCGTGCAACAGCATCCAGTGCGACACCAGCTCCAGTAACGCCCCCGCCAATTACAAGAACGTCAAATTGTTCGCTCCCCATGAGCGACAGGCTGTGCATGCGCGCCGATGATGATAGTGGTTGCATGGATACCCGTGAACATACGAAAGAGGAGAAAATTTACACTTTCTACTTATCCGACCGGCCGGGCGTCGGCATCGCAGCCAGGACGCAGTCCGCTGTTGGGTGGGCCGGTCGGAATAAGATCACCTACGTATGTTCATCCTTTCATGAGCTAGTTAGAGATCATCCACGGCCGGCTCGCGTACAGCTTCACCCTTTACTTCAGCGGTGCCGGATACTCCAAGCATCTTTGCCTGTATAACCTTGCCGACAGTAAAGTCGTAGATGAAGGCTCCTGCGACACCTCCAGCCAGCGTCGCAACGATGGGAATCCAGAAGTAGTAGTTA
>VBHV01000541.1 GCA_005881995.1 Chloroflexota bacterium
AACCGCTTTGCCACTGGCCCCTTTGCTAATGAGCGCAGCCAGCACTTTATGTGAACCTGCAGGCAACTGGCGGTAATCAGTAATGGTTGCATACTGCACATTCCCCTGGAACTTTGCCCCATCCACAAACACATCTACTGTTGCTACATCAGGTGAAGCATCTACGATGCGTATGAACGATGGGCTCGCAGCAGAGGCGGGGAGTGCCCGCATACCGAGAAGGGCAAATAAAGCGAGAAGACCCACTGCCAAAGCTGCTCGCCAGAGCAAGCAGGTTAGCACATGCCTCATATTCATCACCGTTTCCTCCTTCTCGCGTCATCATCTTCTTTCTGTACCTCATATACACGTATTCGCTCATCTACGAGATACAGGCACATCTGCACGAACAATCGGTCAGCTTCGATGATCTCGCTCCTCAAGAAGCAGCAGATGGGAGTGAACATGCCAAACACGGGAAGCGATGCAATGCATGATCTTGCTGGATTGGGTTGCCTAGTAGTATGGTATATTATATCGGCGGATGTTCTCAGATCTTCTAAACGCTATCAGTTATGCAGGGCAGGAAAGTAATGATGAACAACGTTTTCAAGTCCGGACCGGGCAACTGGTACGGCCATTTGCCGCCACCGCTTCAACTCCTTGTTGCTATGACGCTTGTCTTTTTGCTGGCCTTTGGAGCAGATATTTTACTACAGAGAGTTGTAGAGTTATTTTTAGCCGGTATCGTTGAGCAAGATACTTTCTTTTATAGTGCTGTGAGACAACAAGATGCTTTTGCTCAGAATATACTCGCACTTATCAGGCTGATTTCCTTTCTTGCATTAGCAGTCAGCTTCGTGGCGATGCTGGCAGTGATCTACATTCGATTCTTTAGAAGATCCGCTTCAGTACCAGCGTTTCGGCCTGAACCGAAGCGCTTGCTCAGAGCTACCTTGCTCTCCTTCAGAGGGATAGCGACCGTGACCTTCATATTTCTTGCCGTCACCGCCATCTATGAATTGCTGCTTCGGATCGTGGGAAACCAACCGCCCTTTTTTTTGCTTGCCACGCTTGTCAGCGCAGCAATGTACGTCTTGATCCTTGCCTATGTCCTCTTCGACTATGTACACGAGTGCAGGATCATATATCGTGAGCCGTAGCGGAAGGAAGGTAGAGACGCCATGAAGGAAGCGAGCGGTGATGACTATACAACCAGACGGGTCACTACCAGGACGAGTTACCTGCAGCGAGCACTTCAAGCTACCTTGACGATTTGGTTAAGCCTGATAGTAGTAAGCATAGTGGTATTTGGCCTCTCCGAGAGTCTGCGCTTGGCGGGAGTAGAGAGCAACTCGAACCTTCTGATTACGTTCATGGTTGCCCTTGTCCTGATCCTGCTTGCATTGTGGCTCTTGCCTCGATCGCTTCTTACGCTCAAAGAGAAGCAGAAAGATGATGCCAGGCAGAGGTATGTCCAACACGTTTTGCAGTCTCTTGCAGTAATCTGGGCAATCATGGCGATGGTCCTGTTAGGTGCAATCGCTCTTTATGCTGCCCTGAGCAGAGCAGGAGTAGAGAGCAACTCGAACCTTCTGATTACGTTCATCGTTGCCCTTGTCCTGATCCTGCTCGCACTGTGGCTCGTGCCTCGATCGCTTCTTACGCTCAAAGAAGAATAGAAAAATCATAGCGGGCTAAAGAAGTACCATAGATTCAACGATTGATGCCTCTTGATTTACCTGGTTTGGTGATGCCTGTCAAATTGCATGGTCAAACGGTACTGGTCTCTCATGGCGCTTGCATGCCAGTTTACCGTATAACACGAATCAAGGAACGATTGAGGTAGATGTTATACTGGTCTTACCGGACATATCTATAGCCATTGCGCAGATGCATGCCCTGTAAGATTCAGGGTCTGTGAATGATGGCCAGGGCGACCGCGAGGGTCGCCCGTACAATACCAACTTACCCGTGTTACACGTCAACGTGTATTGTACGGGCGACCCTCGCGGTCGCCCTGGCCATCAAATTGTATTCCTGGCAATCATTCACAAACCCTGCCTGTAAGACTTGACAAGACTTTCTAAGTTCATGATAATCCATATATCACATATCATATCTTTCCCATCTTTTAGGCAGTGGAAGGAACTTCAATGGAAACCTATGGATCACATGTCTATCCTGGTCGGCTCTTTGTCGTGGAAGGGGTAGATGGGTCTGGAAAGAGTACGCAAATCGCGCTGCTCCGCCAGTGGCTCATCAGTGAAGGGTACGCGGTTTTCTTCAGTGAGTGGAACTCATCCCCTCTTGTGAAAAAGACAACCAGCAAGGGCAAAAAAAAGCAATTGCTGACGCCAACCACGTTTAGCCTGATCCATGCTACGGATTTTGCTGATCTGGATCGCCAGTGGGTGCGCGAGTTGTACCAGTTCGCGGTAAAGCCGACGGTGGCTTTCTATTATCGCGTCCCGCTCGAAGTATCGCTCAGCCGCATTTTAACCGGGCGCAATGAACTCAAATACTATGAAGCTGGCCTGGATTTGGGTCTTAGTCATGACCCATATGAAAGCTTCAAGCTGTTCCAGGAGCGCATTGTAGGTGAGTATGAGTCGATGATCGATGAATTCGGCCTGACGGTCATGGATGCCACGCTTCCCATACCAGAGCAGCAGCGCCGCATGCGTAAAATCATTCGCCCCTACTTGCAAGGCGTACGCCGCATGCGCGGATCTGCCAAGGAAACAGCCTGGGCAGGATTGGCACGCGAAATGCGACCCTCTCATATTGATGTTTCTGGGAGAAGTGGGAGATGACCGAACTCGCTTTTTATGGCCTCGATGCCATTCACTTGAAAGAACGCGACGCAATTTTGCCGGGTCGCCTCATCGTAATTGAAGGTACCGATAGCGTTGGCCGGTCCACCCAGCTCAATCTGCTGCGTCCCTGGCTGGAGAGCAGCGGATATGCCGTTGTCAATACGGAGATGACACGCTCGGTGCTGGCCGGGGCGGGTCTCAAACAGGCCAAAGCAGGCCATACCCTCGGCCCCATCACGCTGAACCTCTTCTATGCTACCGATTTTGTAGACCGCTTCGAAAGCCAGATTCTACCCGCCCTGCGCGCCGGTTTTATTGTCCTCACCGACCGCTACATCTACTCGCTGATGGCGCGCGCCATCGTACGTGGAGCCGACCCGCGCTGGATACGCTCCATCTATGGCCTCGCGCTCATACCGGACGCCGTTTTTTACCTCAAGATCGGCATTGATGATTTGATCCCGCGCGTACTGCAGCGCGGCGGCTTTGATTACTGGGAGTCAGGCATGGATATGCGCCTGGGCGGTGATCTCTTTGAGAGCTTCGTCAATTATCAAACGCTCCTCCTTGAGCAATTTGAGCTTATGACGCACGAATACGGTTTCCAGGTCATAGATGCCAGCCTGCCCGTTGATCTGCTTTCTGAACAACTGAAACAGAAGGTGCTGCCGCTCTTACCGCATGGCTAGCATAAAGAAGCGGGGCAACCATCAGAGTTGCCCCGCTTCTTTATGCTACGCGTCTCTTGACCGGAAAATCTTCACCCTACGGTTGGGTTCCTTCCCCCGGCTGCGCGAGCCGAGATTGTAGCGTGTCGCCATCTGGTGCTGCAAGCGGCGGATGTAGGCGTTGGCGGGCGGCAGTTCAGCCGTCGTCAAGCCCTTGTTGAGTACCTGGTGGATGGTATCTTCCGTCTCCAGCAATGCGCGCATGGTCGGATCGTCAATATGCGACCCGTTGCTTTCGCCCGACTCGCCCTCGTCGTCGTCCACAGGATTGTCCATGGGGATATCGAAGATGCGGGCCAGGGCGTGCTGCATCTGGGCAACCGTGTTATTCTTCAGAATGATGATGGTCTTGCGGTCCTCTTCGGCCTGCTGCAAGCGTTCCGGCTGGCGGCGGTAGTAGTTCTTGACCGTGATGACCGCGTCAGCATCATGCTGGTTGTTGGCGACGATAATCGGAACACGCAGTTGGCGGGCAGATTCCGCCAGGCGGTCGCGACTCACCCCGAACGGGTAAATGCGCAGCGTCTTGAGAATGGGCAGTTGCTCCTTTGCGCCTTCGGGCTGGTAAATGCCCTCGGACAACATCGGATGATCCACCAGCGCAGGAGCCAGCTTTAGCGCGCTCCCGTTATGCCGTTTGACATCGCCAGGAGCCGTGCCGGTTGGAGCCAGCGCCCGTACCTGCACAGGCGGCTGCGCCGAAATCTGTCCGCGACTCCCTCCATTACCAACGTTAGCGCGTGGTCCCTGAAGTCCCTGCTGCCCCATACGGCGGACTGTATTCCAATCGTTGTCGGGACGGCTCGCGTTCGCGCCGCCGGATTGACGCAGCGAGGTGCCAAAGCCCTCAATGCCCCAGGTCGGCACTTCCATACCACCTGACGTGATGCGCCGGGCGGTGACGCGCCCGGTCTCCTCGTCGCGCGTGCGTTCCTCGGCAACCACCGCCTGGCCACGCAGCATGCTGTCAACCGTATCGGCGACATCGCGATGCACGACTAATTCCTGCCAGCTTTGCTGCTCGACCACGACATCGAAGGTCGGCGGCGCTTTACGCTCAAGGATACTCTTTTGTGTATGACGCCTACGCGCCTCCTCATCTCCCAGTGTCACAGTTTGAATGCCACCTACCAGGTCCGAGAGCGTCGGGTTGACCAGCAGGTTGCCCAGCGAATTACCGTGCGCGGTGGCTACCAGCTGCACACCGCGTTCCGCGATGGTGCGCGCGGCGGCGGCTTCCAGTTCAGTACCAATTTCGTCGATTACGATGACCTGCGGCATATGGTTTTCCACCGCCTCGATCATCACCGCGTGCTGCTCAGCTGTGCGAGCTACCTGCATACGGCGCGCTCGTCCGATGCCGGGATGCGGAATATCTCCATCACCCGCGATTTCGTTCGAGGTATCCACTACCACTACCCGTTTATTGGCTTCGTCCGCGAGGACGCGCGCTATTTCACGCAGCAGGGTGGTTTTACCCACACCTGGGCGACCAAGAATCAAGATCGATTGACCCTGTTCGACAATATCGCGGATCAGTGCAATACTGCCGAGTACCGCTCGACCAATGCGGCAGGTCAGGCCAACTACTTTCCCTTTACGATTGCGCAGCGCGCTGATGCGATGGAGCGTACGCTCGATGCCAGCGCGGTTGTCGTCGCCAAATTCACCAATACGCTCGACCACGTATTCGAGGTCGGCGTAGGTAACAGGCTGAGTACTTAGGATCACCTCCCCTTCTGGGAACCGGCCCTCAGGCAAGCGTCCGAGGTCCATTACGATCTCTAGCAGTTCGCTTCGGTTGTCGAGCCGATTGACCGCGTCGTGGATGTCCAGCGGTAAAGTCACCACCAGGGCTTCCAGATCGTCAGTGATCGTTTGTTGCATAGGCTGTTCTATCACCTCTTTTGCTCTTTGCAGCCTGCTGACGCGAAGCGTAGCCACGTAGTGGCGTTGCAGGCTGTTTTTCAAGCTTCACCTAGATTGGCGCGAATTGACCGTCCCCAGTCCCTTCACACCATAGACTACTCGTTGTTCCAGCGCAGGGACGGTGCGCGGGTTCGTCGCTAAAAGCGCGATGTGGCGCACGAGCAGGGCTTTGGTCGAGACATGCTCAAATCCACTGGAACGCAGAGCGTTAATAACGAAGGACTCGTACTCCCGCACCTGGCAATAGATGGGGCGCACGCTTCCCTCCAAAAGCCGACGAGTGCCGAACCGTAATAGAGGTTCAGCCAGTTCGGCATGTTCAGGATGTACCATCAAGAAGAGCTGGTGCGGGGCCGAGCCGTGACCTCGACGAATCCGTAACCAGGCTCCTAAACGAACGCCAACATCACACACGTACGTTTCATCTCCCCTGGCGAGGGCCGATGGCAACGGCCGCAGTGAGCCGACGTAAAGCTTAGCTAATTCTTCGCTGCTGTCCAGCATTTCCGCCATCTGTACCCGCTGCGGGGTGACAGCGCGGTATAACTGGTGCAATCCCCACACGTGGTGGCGATTCCAGCGCCGCAGCGTTGGCAAGTCGAAGATGCCAAATTTATCATGCCCTCCCACTTCCTCGCCTCCAAAGGGGCTTGATGTGTCGCTCCCTTCAGGTTCAAAGACATATGTCAACTGGCGAGCGTAGCGTTGGAAAGAAGCTTTCTGGAACAATTCCATCTCTGGAATTTCATCTTCAACCTTCGCGAAAATACGGAGGATGCCGTGGCTCGACGCAATCTCCAGCATGTATTCAAGCAACGCCGTAAGGACTTCGTCACTGGAGACATTGCGATTGACCATCGAAGCTAAATATGAGAGATCCCAGGTAATGCGTGATGGTCGTTCGCGCACCTGGGCAAAACCAAGAATATGCCAGTGATCTTCACAAATCCAGGTGCGCGAAGTGGGATTGACGGGGAAGATATTTCTCAGGTTGCTGCGAGCACGGCGGTCAATCGAGTAGATGATGCCCGGCAGGTCCACATATAGTACCGGTCGTATCATCCAGTGCTCCCGCGCCGGTGGGGCGTGTTCTGCAAGGAGACTACCCCTTGACGCTCTGTACTATGCGAAGAAAGTAGTGATGGAAACGTGGGTCTCCCGCTACCTCCGGGTGGAATGCAGTGCCGAGTAAGTGTCCTTCGCGGACGGCGACGATGGTTCCATCGTCGAGCGTTGCCAGCACCTCCACCTCTGGACCAACCGCCTCAATGGATGGGCCACGGATGAAGTATGCGTGGAATGGCGCTTCTCCTAGTACTGGCACAGAGAGATCAGTCTCAAAACTTTCCCGCTGACTGCCAAACGTATTTCGACGAACCTGAATATGCATCGAGGCCAGTAATGGCTGACCTGCAAGCGCGTTATCCGACTCATCTGCTAATAAGATCAATCCTGCGCACGTTCCCCACGCGGGGAAGCCTTCCCGAATCTTCTGCTGTAATGGCTCGTGCAAACCATACAACACCATCAATTTGCCAATGGCAGTACTTTCACCACCTGGTAATATTATACCATCTAAATCGGTCAAATGTTTAGGGAGTCGTACAGGGATTCCCTCGACTCCCACTTCGGCCAACATTTTCAAGTGCGCTTCAAAATCACCCTGCAATGCTAAGACGCCGATACGTAACTTTTTTTGTGTATGTATATCCATAAATTGCCTGCTTACCAGCCGCGACGCGCCATCTGCTCGCTCTCTGGTAACTTGTCCAGGTTGATTCCAACCATCGGCTCGCCCAGATTTCTCGACACCTCCGCGATAATAGCGGGGTCCTGGTAGTGCGTCGTAGCGCGTACGATGGCCTTCGCGCGTTTCAATGGATCGCCAGACTTGAAAATGCCCGAACCAACAAACACGCCCTCCGCGCCCAGGCGCATCATCAGTGCCGCGTCCGCTGGCGTCGCGCAGCCGCCCGCCGAGAAGTTCACCACCGGCAGTTTGCCCTTTTGCGCCACCTCGCGCACCAGTTCGTAGGGTGCGCCCAGGTTCTTCGCCTCGGTCATCAACTCCTCTTCCGGCAGCATCTGCAGGCGGCGAATACCATCCATAACCGCGCGGATATGGCGCACCGCCTCCACAATATTGCCCGAACCTGCCTCACCCTTCGTGCGGATCATCGCCGCGCCCTCGCCGATGCGCCGTAATGCCTCGCCAAGATCGCGTGCCCCGCACACAAACGGCACGGTAAAGAGGTGTTTATTGACATGGAAATGCTCATCGGCTGGCGTCAGTACCTCCGATTCGTCGATGCAGTCCACGCCGATAGCCTGGAGAACCTCCGCCTCCACAAAATGTCCAATGCGGCATTTGGCCATGACGGGGATGGTCACCGCCTCTTTAATCTGAATAATCAACTCCGGATCGCTCATGCGCGCTACGCCACCTTGCGCGCGAATATCGGCTGGCACGCGCTCCAGCGCCATCACCGCCGAGGCTCCCGCGTCCTCCGCGATACGCGCCTGTTCCGCATTCACCACATCGCAGATCACGCCGCCCTTGAGCATCTCTGGAAAACTTCGCTTAATTGATATCGTTCCTGTCTGCTTTTGCATGACAAATTATCTCCTGGAAAACTTCCTTGCCGACTGCCTGAACGAAGCTCAGCATGCAGTGCATTGGCAGTCGGAATAACAAGGATACCACTGGGGTAAAAGTATGATAGTCCTACTATCATGTACTATCATCTTACCACATTGGATGGGAGGCTGCTACAGCCAAGTGAGGGGGAGGATGCCAGCCATGCCACAACTATGTCAACAGATTCAAACTCAACTTCAGGGCATTATCAACTCTTGTCAACTCTTCGCTGGTAATCACCCCGCGCCTGCGTATCAGGCGTGATTTCTCGATGGTCATCACCTGTTCACACTTCACATCGGTATAATCGGTCAGACCATTTTCTTCGTTGGGGGCGATGCGTACATGCAGGGGCAATTCACGTTCCGTGCGGCTCATTGATGCAACAATGGTCAGGGGATAGGTGGAGGAAGCATTGCCCCGGTCGTTCTGGATAATTAAGGCAGGACGGATACCCTGTTGTTCAGCGCCTCGACCAGGAGACCAGTTCACGTCCCAGATTTCTCCGCGCCTGGGACCTGGGGGTGCAGATGGTGGAGATATGGGCTGCTCTACATTTTTTTGTTGGGGGCTGGGCGATGATGCCTTCGCCTCACTACTCATCTATCATTATCCTACGCAAA
>VBHV01000542.1 GCA_005881995.1 Chloroflexota bacterium
GTTCCAGACTTTGTCTGGACCGACCAGCAATGGAAAACTCCCGCGCTGGAAGACCTGGTGGTCTATGAGCTCCATGTCGAGGAGTTCAATAGCACCTTCGATGGTGTCGCCGAACGCCTGACGTACCTCAAAAGCCTTGGCGTCACCTGTCTGGAGTTGATGCCGGTCACGAGTTTGAAGTTGGATTTCGACTGGGGGTATGGGCCTCTCTGGCGTCGCTGTCATTCTTGATGTTGTCTATCAACATGTCGATCCCAGCTTTCCCTACCACCTGGTCTACGATACGACAGGTATTGAAAGTCCCATGATCAATGGGAATGGTCCCTTCGGTCCAACGCTCGATTTCAATAAGGAGTTTACCCACGAGTACGTCCAGGCGGCCAACTTTCATTGGCTCGATGAGTACCACGTGGATGGCTTTCGCTACGACGAGGTTACCGACCTCTATGATGGTCCAACAGGAATTAAGTACCCCAGGATCGCCTACGAAACATATACTACATCGCTGCCTATCCCCCGCTTTACTCCCTCGGGTGGTCTGACTCCTGGTGAATACAGCCGCATCATTCAGTGTCCTGAAGAACTGAACCTGCCTCAGGAAATTCTGCGAACCACTTATTCCAACTGCACCTGGCAGGATGGACTGCTAAACAAAGCAGAGAGCATGGCAGCGTCCAGGTATGTGGATGATGATTTCGTTCACCTGCTCGATACGCGCTTCCTCGGCTACCCAGAGCGTAAAACGGTGCACGACATCGCCAACCAGCCTGTCGATATGCCAGTTACCCCATTCCAGTACCTCGAGAGCCATGACCATAGCCAGCTTATTACGTTCTTCGAACCTCAGCCGCCAGGCGTTCCTTTCGCGGAGAGAAATACGTGGTACAAACTGCAGCCCTTTGCGATTGCACTATATACATGTCAAGGCATTCCAATGCTCTGGCAGGGACAGGAGTTCGCCGAGAGCTACATCCTACCGGATCAAGGCAGCGCACGCATCAACTTCCGGCGTGATATTCACTGGGAATATTTCTATGACGATTTCGGATCCCCGCTTGTACGCCTCTACCGTATTCTAGGGACGCTCCGGCACGCCTATCCCGCTCTGCGCAGTCACGAGTCTTTCTACTACAACGAGCAATCCAGGACGAAAGACGGCATAGTGGCCTATAGCAGACAATCCGCGGCCGCCCAGCAATTTGCCATCGTATTCCTTAATTTTTCCGATCAGCAGCAATCGATCGCAATTCCTTTTCCAGAGCCAGGGACCTATCGAGAAATGATCGATGATGCAGCGCGCACAGCCCCTTTCGAAGTTTCAGTCACCAACGCAAATCAATCTATCAATGTCGATGTGCCCTCTAACTATGGCTACATCTTCATCAATTGAGGAACGCATGGGAGACTCCCCCGTCCCTCTATACCCTCGCAGTTAGAGCACATGTATTTCGTACAGACGCCATTCTGGATCGAAGTCAAATTGGGCGAGTGTTTTATCGCCTGAGAGTCCACGGCGCAAGATAATGCGCGAATTTTTACCATCAACGAGGATCCAACAATTGTGATTGCCATCATAACGGCAATCTTGAAGCCAATTTGTTCCAGTATCTATTTCTTCCTGAACCTGTCCTCTCCCCTCGTTGATACGCACTAACAAAGCTCTACCACGAACAGTATCTGCAACGCTAAAGTGTTCCTCGTCCAAAACACGAACGGCATGAGGATGATCCAGGCCCTCCAGGACCGGTTGCCACTCGCCGGTTTCGCGGTCTATGACAATCACCATCCCCTGATGAAAGAGCGAGGCCAGGACTCTGCCATCGGGCAATTCGGCTGCCGAGTTGATGTGCGTGGTCTGGCTCAGTGTCCCATACTGGATATTCCGATGATCTGCGGCTTTATCTATCACCCGAGGACGACCATTGGGTGTTAACTCAAAACCGTGATCGATAGCCCACCAACTCCAGAGAATCTCTCCATACCGGTTGAATTCCAATAAAAGATCTAAGCCCGTACTCGCCACAAGATAACCACATCGAGTACGCGAGATGGAGTGTAGGGCATTGAAAAGAGGCGAACTCACCACTTGCGGGTGTACGATACCTGAGCCAGCATCAAACTCGTGGATACTATCATAAGCGGTGACAAACACTCCCCTGTCGGAAGCTACCATGCCGGCCGCCATTTTAAGTTCAAGTGTCTTTTGCGAACTTCCCATATCTTCAATTAAACACAGCAACCCACCCAGGTTTTGCTGAGGCTTCTGATAACTCCCTAAAACAGTGAGGGGGCATTGCGTCTGCTCGCTCGATTCAGTCCAATGCTCTTTGAGAACCGAATGATTGGTTGAAATGCAACTCAGTAATAATCTCATGTGTTTTGTTTACCCTTGAAACCTTCCAGTTGTTGTCTTGCTTACACTTGAACTCACTGTCTCGAACCAGGCGAGAGAATCCCTTAGAGCGACGACTGCCCCAATGACCACCACCGCCGGGGACTTAATATTGGCTATAGCCGCGCGCTCGGCGATGTTTTCAAGCGTGTCCGTAACTACACGCTGTTGAGGTACAGTGCCCTGTTGGATCACTGCTGCCTGGGTGTCAGGGGGGAGCCCACCATCGAGCAGTCGTCGGGTGATATGTGGTAGAGTCGTCACTCCCATCAGGATGACGAGTGTGCCGCCCACCTTAGCCAATGCCTCCCAATTGATAGCGGCGGATGTATGCGTGAGGCCTTCGTGGCCTGTCACCATGATGACCGTAGATGCATGATCGCGATGAGTAACGGGAATACCGGCATAAGCAGGTACTGCGATGGCTGAACTCACACCGGGGACAACCTCAAACGGAATACCGGCAATAGCCAGTGCTAACGCCTCTTCGCCGCCACGCCCAAAGACGAAAGGGTCGCCACCTTTCAGGCGTACCACAACATGTCCCTGCCGTGCGTATGTGATGAGCAGCGCATTAATCTCTTCCTGCTTCATGGAGTGGCACCCGGGTTCTTTGCCAACAAACACTCGCTCGGCTTCAGATCGTACTTCGTCAAGTAGGGAGGGACTAATCAGGCGATCATAGACCACGACATCAGCCACACGAAGGCAGCGTAGAGCTTTGAGCGTGATCAACTCTGGGTCACCGGGACCCGCGCCGACCAGGTAGACCCTGCCGCTTGAAGATTGCTCTTGCGCATGTGGTACCGCGTCAATGAACTCGTCACAACTACGCTCCTCCGTATTCCCGCTTCTCGTCCGCTCATGTATCACTATTGACATACTGCTTCTCCTATTCAAGACTCGCCTCAAGGACGCTTGCCGAAACGTCTACCTCGTAACGCTGTAGTAACTCTGCAGTTATCACCGTAGCTTGCGCCACGTTCCCCTCGACGAGTCGTGCTAACACGTCCGAAGTGAAGAAGTCGCTGAAGAAGTCGTCACGTCGCTCGTAGGAGACACCGTTTTTTCGTAGATGTGTACGGGCTAGAGCTGCTAACCGCAAGTATGGGCCGTAGGCAAGAGGAAAGATTTCTTCCAGATTCTGACGAATGCGCTTGGCAAGCCCAGGACTGGCTCCTTCTGTCGAGACGGCGATGGTCAGTTGACCGCGTCGCAGGATCGAAGGCATAATGAACGAGCAGCGCTCTGGAATATCCACGATGTTGACCAGTTGTCCACTTTTCTGCGTTTCAGTCCAGATTGCCTCCACAAGCTGCGCATCATTGGTCGCTGCAACAACAACAAAGGCACCTTCTAAATCGCCAGGCTCGTAGGCTTTACGACGCAGCGTAACCCGCTTATACTCGGCCTGCATCAGAAGTTCATCGCAAAACGCTGGATTTATCACACTCACTTGAGCACCACTGGCAGAGAGTGCCGCGGCCTTCTCCGCGGCCACGCGGTCGCCACCAACGACTATAGCTAAGCGGCCACGCACATCGAGCATCACTGGATAGTACTCTGGCATACTGTTTTCTCCTCTATCTACCTTGCGGGAACCTTATCCGTCAAGACGTGGCGAACCTTTTGCTAGCCAGCCTGCCAACGGACTGCATCCTAGCCTACGGCTTAGGCAGGCTGCAAAGAACGTACGCTCCTGCCTGTACACGGAGATAGTCGAAGCCGACACGATAGCAGAAATCGCCAA
>VBHV01000543.1 GCA_005881995.1 Chloroflexota bacterium
GGATTATTAGGACGATAATATGCGCCGCAATCTACATCCATAGTTTTCAATTTCATTATTTAGTTCTTGCGCGCATTTATCCGAACGCGCTGATAATATCGCTTTTCTAACGCAGTCTGCGGTAATCATCCTATTTATTACCAGGCCGTAAGGATGTTGGCCAGGAGATACTCATGGTGGTCGAAGGCATCCAGAATATTCTTTACTTCAGCATGGATTTTGCCCCTTATGGCTCTTTGCCTTACCCCAAAGGTACCCAGCTCCCGACAGCTACTATTATACCCTATGTCAAGCAAGTGGCTAAAGCTTTGCAGTATGCCCACGAGTAAGGAGTCATTATTCAGTGAAGGTGCAGAATATAGATGTGCTACTTGTCACGGTCACAGAAGTCGAAGCAAGAGCCATTTTGAACGTATTTCCCAATTCCCAAACACATCATATAGGAGACCAGACCTACCGCGATCTTGGAACCGTGAAAGGAGCCAGGATCTTTATGGTGCAATCGGAGATGGGACCGGGGGGACCAGCTGGCTCTACTCTTACCATTGAGGAGGCGATACGATTACTCAATCCATCTACTGTCATCATGGTAGGGATCGCCTTTGGCATTGCTGAAGGGAAACAGAACATGGGAGAAATTCTGGTCTCAACACTGTTAATCCCCTATGACCTTCAGCGAGTAGGTACAAATAGCAAGAGTGCATATGAAATTTTGCTTCGAGGTGATCGTCCCTCGGTTTCGCACCGGTTGCTCCAGAGGTTCAGAGCGGCAGCTAATGACTGGAAGATCCCTCCAACGGTGGAATTTGGCTCTTTACTGACGGGAGCAAAGCTCATAGATAACCAGGATTTTCGGGACCAGTTGCTCAGGCTCACGCCCGAGGCTATTGGTGGAGAAATGGAAGGCTCAGGTTTATACGCTGCAGCACAGCGCAAAAAGGTGGATTGGATTGTTGTCAAAGCGATTTGCGATTGGGCTGATGGAAACAAGTCTCAGGACAAGAAGCAGCGTCAACAACGAGCAGCCGAAAACGCTGCGCGCTTTACCATCGCTGTCCTGGAACAAGGCGGGTTTGAAACATCAAGGAACCCATCGCGACGAGGAGTCCTGATTGGTTTAAGTGGGTTAGCAGGGGCCGGTGCTGTCATTGTGGGTGGTGGCCTTCTTTACTTGAAAGCAGTCGGTATAGATCAGCACCCTTCTACTCCCACTCCTTCTCCGACAGCCCCGTCCACGCCTGCAACGACCCTCATCGTGTATAAGGGGCATTCGGCTTCTGTCACCTCCGTATGCTGGTCCCCCGATGGGACACGCATCGCCTCGACAGGCTATGATACGACGATACAAGTCTGCAATGCCTTTCAGGGCGGAAATCTGCTCACCTATACTCAGAACACGAAGGGTCTTGCCGTCTGGTCGGTAGCCTGGTCTCCCAATGGCCACTCTATCGCTGCAGCAGGCGCTGATCAAACCGCAAAAGTCTGGAATGTGACCAAGGGGGGAAACCCCATTGTGTACAGCGGCCATCATGATCAAGTGACGGCTCTGGCATGGTCCCCCACCAATAGCCAGCTCATCGCTTCAGGCAGTGGTGATACAACCGTACAAGTCTGGAATGCTCTTCAGGGCGGAAACCCGCTGCTCACCTTTACCGGCCATACGGATTCTATCACCTCTGTGGCCTGGTCCCCCAATGGCAGATATATAGCCGCAGGAAGCGTGGATAAGACGGTTATGGTATGGGATGCCACGATCGAGGGAAACCCGATCATCAGATATACCCACCACTCCGAAGAAGTCAAAGGCATCGCCTGGTCCCCCGATAGCATGCGCCTTGCTTCAGGAAGCTACGATAATACCGTGCAGGTATGGGACGTGCTCAGTGCCACCCTTCTGCTCACTTATAGCCGCCATACTGGTCATGTCAATCCGGTCGACTGGTCTCCCAATGGCAGGTATATCGCCTCAGGCTCCTGGGATAAGACCGTCCATATCTGGGATGCGACCGGGGGCCTCCATCTGTTCACCTACACCGGCCATTCTGACCATATCAATTCAGTGAAGTGGTCACCCGGTGGAAATCTCCTTGCTTCTGGCAGTGTAGATAACACGGCGCGGGTATGGCGACCCTCTTGACCTACCCAGTTTGGAGGTTGGTCGCTCGTTAAATTATAACCTCCAGGGCACTTCCATACCGCCCCTTTGCCTCCCCTATTTCTCCTAGCCTATTCCTCCTGTGTTTCATCGCATTCCAATGAATATCAATGTGTCTATGGTACACTAACCCCGTTGTCCCTGGTTGCAAAACCAGGGGCTTTGTTTTGTAGAAGCCATAGACCACGGAGGTAAATCCGTCTGGAAAGGGCATAATGAAACGTTTCGTTTCAATTTGCCAGAGCATTTTTTATCGGAAGTCAACACTGGGGATAGCAGTTCTGGCTATCCTGGGGATGGTAGGGGGAGGCAAACTCGTATTGCAATCTCACCAGTTCGCGACTACTGCGAATTGCCTATCTTATTCCGTCGGTGCCTGTAACACAGCGCGCCATGCAGGTGCCATCCATCCCACAGACGAATATGTGGTTGGGCAAACCAATCCTATTCAGCCACAGCCGAAGAAGACTACTAAAGTCAAGCTAAAACCACCGCCGGCAACGAGCGCGATAAGAGTGTATCCGACACCGGTATCTACAAGCCCACCTGTACATGTAGATCCAACACCCACAAGTCCATCGCCAGGTCAATCGTCGGTAGCTTCCATGATCGTGCAGGTCTTTGGACCTTATGCGCAGAGCGCCTTGAAAGTCGCGAAATGCGAGTCGGGCCTGAATCCTGGTGCCTATAATCCCACCTCGATTGGTGGCAGTCATGCCGCAGGCGTCTTCCAGATCCTCTATCCGAGTACCTGGGCGCGTACGTCGGAGGCCGGGTATTCTCCCTATGATGCGCTGGCGAATATAAGCGCGGCGCATGAAATATTCGTGCGCGATGGCTACAACTGGCATGAGTGGTCATGTCCTGCTTAGCCCTCTGACCCATTAGAGACTCCCTGTGCTAAGATTCATAGTGGGCGCCATTGTTCGCCCACTATGAATCTTAGGAGAGATCACTATGGAACATCGCACCCTGGGGAAGACCGGCTTAGAGGTACCCGTAGTTGGGATGGGAACCTGGCAAACCTTCAATGTGAGGGGAAGCGCAGCGCAACAGAACGCGTGCATGATTGTAGATACTGCATTGAAAGCAGGCGCGAACTTTTTCGATTCCTCCCCTATGTACGGAGAAGCCGAGCGTGTCCTGGGCGAGTGCCTGCAAGGACGACGCGAGCAAGCGCTGGTGGCAACGAAAGTATGGACTTCGAGCGGCAGCGAAGGACAGGCACAGGTCAGGCGCGCATTGCAGTTTTTCGGTGGCTATATCGATCTCTACCAGATTCACAACCTTGTCAACTGGCGCGAACACCTGGTCATGCTGGAACGCTTGCGCGATGCAGGACAGGTACGCGCTATTGGCGCCACGCATTACAGCAGCTCAGCCTTTGCGGAACTACGGCAGGTGATGCTCACAGGCCGCATTACGGCTATCCAGATTCCCTACAACCCGCTAGAGCGCGAAGTTGAACGCGACATCTTACCCCTGGCTGCCAATCTGGGTTTAGGTGTGGTGGTCATGCGCCCGTTCGCTGAAGGAGACCTGATGCGGCGAAGGCCTTCAACGGACGAACTGGCACCTTTGAAGCCATTTGGCGTGACTACGTGGGCCCAGGCGCTCCTCAAATGGATTCTGAGCGATCCGCGCTGCCATGTCACCATTCCCGCCACCTCGCGTCCCGAACGTATGGCGGAGAATGCAGCCGCGGGTGAGCCTCCCTGGTTCGGCCCGCAAGAGCGCGAACTGGTTGCCCGGCTCGCGCAACGTTAATCTCTCATACCTGGGATTCATTATCCCCAGGCTCAGCAGAGCCGTAAGGCCTGATCGGGGGGCGCGCGTTGAATTCTCCAAGGCGGGTGGTTGCGTCGTAGGCACCGTTGCGGCGCAAAATTTCCAGCGCTTCAGCCTGGCCGGTGGGAGCTTTCACCGTCACAATCGTGCGGCCTGCCTCTAACTCTTTCTGGTAGAAACGGGCTTCCTCTTCAGGTATGCCGATGCTGGTCAAGGTGGCCAGAATACCGCCAGCTGCCGCTCCCACGGCCACGCCGCCCAGGGCAGCCGCGAGAATGCCACCGGCGATGGCCGGGCCAAATCCAGGGATAAGCAGCGCGGCAGCCGCGCCGAGCAAACCCCCAACGAGGCCACCTTCAACCGCGCTATTGGCGATAAATGTACCTGTATCTTCTGTTGGCCCGCTT
>VBHV01000544.1 GCA_005881995.1 Chloroflexota bacterium
TGGCAGTTTGCCAGCATATCTGCTATGATAATAACAACAGATCGTTTTGTAAGGACGCGATCAATCACGTCCATAGCCCTTTGTAGGGACGCGATTGATCGCGTCCATAAACCAACGCCCTTTCGGCACAATTCCAGCAATGAAGGTGGAAAAGATTAGTGCCAGGCCTCGAAGGAGAGGATTCAATGAAACCCCCAACCTCTAAGGGAGGCGTAAAGCCTCATGGATTGCCCCACTTGCGCGTACTGCGCCAGCGCAAGGGCTTGAGCCTCGGACAACTTGCCGACATGACCGGCATTCGCCGCGACACCATTACTCACCTTGAAACCGGGCGCGAAGACCCGCAGCCCTATCAACTGCGCCTCCTGGCTCGCGTACTCGACGTTCCCCAGCTTGACCTGGTTTCGTAAGGGCTTGTTTTGCAACTCCTCCTTTTCCCTGTGCGTACATAATGAAGTACACACTTGTAAAAGGAGCGAGGTATGAGTGATCAGGAAATGCAATTCGCTGACCCGGAGTGGCAGCCACCCCGGCAGCGTCAACACGCCCTTGACCAGGAACCAGGCGCCCCTCGGCCCGTAAATGCTCCCCCCCGTGAGCGCACGTATCAATCCTATCAACAGACGCCGCTTCAAGATGAAGAGGCGACAGCCGATTACACAAATGGATATCGCGCTCAACAGCCGGGCTACCAGTATACCTCCAGGATGTCGGGACGACCGCGCCGGAAACGCAGCCCATGGTTCTGGATCATCCTCATCCTTATTCTGGCTGCAGCGATGGGTGGTTTCCCCTTTGAAGAAGATACATTTCTTGCAGTTCCAGGCGTAGTGCTATCGAGTGTTGCCCTGGCTCTTGTTATCGGTTTTATTGTGTATATGGCTCGTCGCAGCCGTTCCGCGTTTACGTCCTCCAGCAACGTGGAGACCCGCAGCTTCTCCGTGAGCAGTCAGCCAAAAATTGTTATCAGGGACGACATGGGCGCTATTCGTGTGCATGCTGGCGGCGAGGATCACCAGGTGGTTGTCCAGGCAACCCGGCGCGCGCACGGCTGGTTAAGCGGTGGAGAGGGGGTAGTGCAGTACGACCAGGAGAGCGAAAAAAACAGGATTACCGTCAAAGCCAGCAACGGGTGGTACGTGCTTGGCAGGAAAAGCATCGACTTTGATATCACGGTTCTTCGTATGGCCGACCTGGAACTCAAGACAGAAGCGGGCGGCATTGCCGTCACAGGCATTACCGGTCAAGTATCGTGTACCAGCGAAGCCGGTTCAGTGAAGGCAACCGAGGTAGCGCTGCGCGGTGACTCAAAGTTAAAGACCGATGCCGGTTCCATCACCTTTTCCGGCATGCTCGACCCTTTCGGCTCCTATCAAATGACCACGGACGCGGGCAGCGTCAACGTCTTCATTCCAGAAAACACCTCCTTCCAACTGGAAGCGAAAACGGACGTCGGCTCCATCAACAGCGACTTCCCGGTGAATGTCCAGCGCGATTTTCCCGGCGGCAAGGCGCGCGGTGAAGTGGGCATGCCTCCCTACGCCAGACTAAAGCTGCGTACTGATGTTGGTTCGATTGGGGCCTGGAATAAGTCTTCCTCTCTGGCTCTCGCCAAAAACAAACAAGCTAGCTACCCCCCTCCCCTCCGATCCATAACTGCACGCTGAAGAATTACGAGGAGGATTAATCCGAGCGCAATGAGCAGCACCTTCCAACCGTCAACCGGAAGGAGAACTCCTAGCAGGAGCAAGAGAACTCCGGCCGCTCCTAGTAGCATAAGTGGAAGACGGTATGGTGAGGGTTTCCGTTTTTGATGGTTGACAGTGCGACGTGGTGCCATTGTAAATGTTCTCCTGTTTGTGTTGAAATTGCTTGCCCTTCCATAAGCATTCGCTGCTGGAAGTGGTAGGATCCTCCGATGGTGCGAGACAAACGGGTGGCAGTTTTAGTGAAAACCGTACCACTGCTGTCGTCGGTCCCATTCTGAACTCTCAACCCCATCGGAGCTATCAAAGCCCCAACGCGATGCCGCAAGATCGAGTGCAACTAAGAAGACGATTAGGAAACATAGAGTGAGCATTTCTTTCTCTTTCGTGAATAAAGCGTTTCAATATAGCTATTTGCTATTCTTACTATAGCATATTGCTGTGTATTTAGCGCGGTCAAAGATCACAACTTGTAGGTGATCTTGTTCACATTCGGAGGCTCGGCTTAACTCTACTAGAAAGGACTTGGCACTGAAGCAGTGAACTGAAATGGCATCTACTGATCGCTACGAGAAGCATGTTGAACTGGTAGGCTCACTGGAAAACGACAAACTCCTGGGAGAAGGCTAGACCCATCCATAGAGAGGATACACGAAAAGCACGTCAAAAGCAACCGAATAGATACCTGGTTCCTGTGTAAGAAAAAACAGGGTATTGTGTAGTGAGCCATAGCTGGCTGGTTACTGCCTTGATAGCCAGTCATCAATCGCCTGGTTGACTCGCTCTGCCTGCTCCCGTAGGATATTATGTCCCGCGTTAGGGATGATGCAGAGCGTTGAACCCTGAATACGGTCGTGCATATACTGACTGTACTTCACAGGTGTTGAGCGATCATCTGCACCACAAATAATCAACGTTGGCAGGCGAATTTCATTGAGCTTATTCATAATGTCAAAGGTATTACAGGCTGCCCAATCGCGGTAGGTAACGACTGATGCTCGCTGTGCTTCCTCCAGGATACTTGGAAGAACGCGCAAACGTGCCCCTGTCCCGACCAGGACTAATCCCCTCAGTTCCGAAGCATATTCCAAAGCCATAGTCAGTGCGATAGCTCCACCGAGCGAATGCCCCGCGACAATCGGCGCCTTGAGGTGAAGTTCCTGGAAGAATCGGGAACGCACAAGATGTACCAAAATGTTCAACCTGTGACTGCCAGACCTGGCTACTTTCACCTGAACCATGAATAAAAACGAGAGGACTGTGTGGGGTAGTGTTCACCATGTTTTTCTGTGCTGCCTTTCGCAGAGGACAATGTGTACTTGGGGTTAGTATATCACGTTGTGAAACGCCCAAAATTGCAAGCTATCAGACCATATCTCGGCGCGAGTTCGGCGGCTTTGTTCCTCCTCCAGATTACGCCTAAACATGATCTGTGAACGATCGCCCTGGCAGGCGGGAGGATGCGCTTTGTGTGGTCATCGATGAGAGCTGGCAAAGATCGCCCTGGCAGCCCCAGCCATTTTCACCTTCATCAATCTTGAGGTAAAATACACTGACAGAACCTTTCTGTCAAAGTCTAAACAAGAAACAGGAGAACGCTTCATTCATGAGCACGGCACAATTACTCTTACCGGGAATCACGCAGCGTAAAGTGAAAACTGATCGACTGGAGATGGCATATCTTGAGGCCGGGACAGGCAATATCCCGCTTGTTCTGGTACACGGAAACTGCTCTTCATCGCTCTTTTTCCAGGACCTCATGCTCGCATTAGCTGCCACGAACCAGTACCAGGTCTACGCGCCCGATATGAGAGGGTACGGTGATACCGAGTCGCTTACGGTAGATGCCACGCGCGGTATGCGGGATTTTTCAGACGACCTCGCCTCATTTGCCCAGAGGTTGGGATTGACCTCCTTCCATTTATTGGGCTGGTCGTTGGGCGGCAATATCGTCATGCAGTATGCCATAGATTATCCGGGTACGCTCCGCTCGCTTCTCCTGGAAGCTCCAGGCTCGCCCTTTGGCTTTGGTGGCTCAAAGGGTGCAGAAGGCTCACCCACCTGGCCCGATTTCGCCGGCAGCGGTGGCGGCACAGCCAACCCCGAATTTGTGCAGCGCCTGGCAAGAGGTGATCGCAGCGACGAACCACTTTCGCCGCGTATGACCATGAATACCTTCTATTTCAAGCCACCCTTCCGCGCAGCCCCTGATCGTGAAGAGATCTATGTCACATCAATGCTCTCAATGCAAGTAGCGCCGGGGAACTATCCGGGTGACTTAACGCCCTCGAACAATTGGCCAACCGTTGCTCCAGGCACCCAGGGAGTCAACAACGCGCTCTCACCTAAATACATGAACCAGGCGGATTTTGCCACGATCCCATCTCAACCGTTTGTGTTATGGATGCGCGGTGCAGATGACCAGATCGTCTCTGACACCTCGTTCTTCGATTTCGGCTTCCTGGGTCAATTAGGCGCAGTTCCCGGTTGGCCCGGAGCAGAAGTGTATCCTCCCCAGCCAATGGTCACACAGGTACGCACAGTGCTGGATGACTACCAGGCGCATGGGGGTCAGTACCGTGAAGTAATTATCCCCGATTGCGGTCACTCGCCCCACATCGAAAAACCAGATACAGTCTTTGAGCTTGTTCACTCATTTCTTCAGGGATACGAAGGGAAGTAATCCAGGTGTTTTAGCATCATCTGGCCTCCTCTCTCATGCCGTTTGCATGGATACATCAAGCGGAGGAGGCCGTGAACCTATGGCAGAACGTACAAGTTGCGTGAGATCGTCAAGATCAAAAGGTTTTGACGCGACGGGGATGTGGTGTTGCTGCGTATAGCTGTCCTGTTCAGAATCGAGTTTTGCCGCGGTGCAGAGAATGAGCGGGATAGACGCCGTGGGTGGGTGCTCTTTGAGCCTTTGGAGAAACTCCCATCCCTCCCGTTGATGACCCAAAAATAAGTCCAGAATAATGAGGTCGGGGGATAGGTGTTCAACGTCGGCGAGGTCTTCGAAAGTGAGTTTGCGCAGGTGAACCTCGAAACCTTCGTCTTGCAGGAGTACCGAGAGGAGTTCGAGAATGTCCTCTTCATCATCTATGATCACAATGCGTGCGGTCATATTGCCTCTCTCCTTTTTTCCTTACATGGCAGGGCTTATCCTCTCTGAGCTTGTGAAAACGCGCTCCAATGACGGCTTCGCATCCTTAGTATAGCTGATTTTGCTTTCGTTGGCTAGTATTTGGGACAATGTTCTCTTGAAGAAATCAAAGGTATTTTGCTATTTTTGCTAATAAGACATCGATGTCGAATGGTTTCGCCAGAAAATCCTCTGCTCCTGCCTGCCGTGCCGTCTCCTCCGCGCTTGGATGCGCCGAGAACATAATGACGGGAATATGTTTCGTCTCCTCCTGGCTCTTGAGGTATTTCACAATCTCGCGTCCGTCTTTGCCAGAGAGTAGCACATCTACCAGGATGAGGTGGGGTAACCCGCCGTTGTGCAGTTGTTCGAGATATTCGCCCTTGACCGAGGTCACAACGGTATATCCCTCCTCCTCCAGGATTACCTGGAGGAACTCAAGAATATCCGGCTCATCATCCACCACGAGGAGTCGTTTAGGAGTCCTCTGCATTGAGACCTTTGTCCTCCTTTCGTGTTACCGTCTGATTCTCGTCGAGTCTCTGGAGAGGCAAGGCGACAAAAAATGTTGTGCCTTTCCCTTTGCTGCTTTCCACCCACATCCGGCCATGATGCCGTGCGACAATCTCGCTCGAGATATATAAACCGATGCCGAGTCCCGGATAGGTTTTTTCCTTCGGGTCGGTGACTTGATAGAAGCGCTCAAAGATTTTCTCGTGATGTGTTTTGTCGATGCCAATGCCAAAATCTTGCACACTCACGATGGCCTGCTCCGGGTCCCCGTCCCGGAAGAGACGCACAATCACTTTATCTGCACGGGGAGAATACTTGATGGCGTTGGTTAAAAGGTTGATGTACACCTGCCCCAGGCGCTCTTTATCGCCAAACACCTCCGCGCCTGTTCTCCCCTCGATGAGCAGTTGATGAGTGGATGTCGTGGCCTGCACATTTTCCACCGTCTCGTCGATGAGCGCGTCCAGTTCAAACTGCTCTGCTCGAAGCGCGAGTTTGCCCGACTGCATGCGGGAGATATCCAGCAAATCGCCGATGAGTGTGGTGAGCTTATCGAGTTGAGCATCCATGCGAGCCAGGTAATGCAGCCCTTGCTCATCCCCCTGTTTTGCCAGGCGGCGTTGCAGCACATTGGTAAAACCTTTCAAGCTCGTGATAGGTGTTTTGAGTTCATGGCTCGTCATGCTGATGAACTCGTCTTTGCGACGTTCGACCATCATCCGCTCCGTGATATCGTGGATGATGGTGATAACCATGGTTATCTCCCCGCCCTCATCCACCACCGGACGTGATTTGAGGAGCGACCAGCGCACGGGTTGCCCGGTTCCTGTCCTCGTGTAGCCGATCGTGGCCTGGGCCTCTGCTTCCCCGGCAAGCACGCGCAGGTGTGTGAGTTGGGAGCGGACAAAGGGCTGCCCCTGTTCATCGATGAGCTCGTAGCTGTCGACGATACCCAGCGGACGTGTCGCCCGCATATCCTGTATCGACGTATAGCCGGTCATTTGCGCCGCCGCCTCATTGGCATAAACGATCCGGCTGTCTGAACCGTACACGATAATGCCATCGGCAACCCCTTGCAGGATGATGTCTAATTGATCGCGGGACTGTTGGGCCTCTCGATAGAGCCGCGCGTTATCGAGTGCTACGCCTGCCCTCCGCCCCACCTCTTCCGCCAGTGCTATATCGCGCTCATCGTACCTTTTGCCTGATTCAGTCGCAACAAAGGACACCACTCCGACGGTTTTCCCACGCGCTACCAGGGGCACAATCATTACGGACGAATAGCCGATCTGCCGGGCAAGGGCCAGTTCCTCCTCGTTTCTAGCACTGGCAACGAGCATTTCATCGGTAATCTCTGCGTAGAGTTCTGATTGTCCGGTGCGGGCGACACGAGGCGCGCCCGTAGGAGCATCTGGCTCGATAGGATATTGCTCGCGCAGCGTGAGCGCCCATCGCACTTGCTCCGGGTCTTTATGCGCGAGCTCGATCAGTTCGAATTGCCCCCCGGCATCCACCAGCTCAACAGCAAACCAATCGGCAAGCTGCGGAACTACCAGGCGGGCGACGTTGGCAAGCGTTTCCTGGTAGTCAAGAGTGGAGGACAGCACTTTACTGATCTCTGTGAGAAAATGCTCTTGTTCTTCGACGCGCTTGCGTTCGGTGATGTCGTGCGCGATGTCAGAGGCGCCGGTAATGCGGCCGTCGCTATCATGAATAGGA
>VBHV01000545.1 GCA_005881995.1 Chloroflexota bacterium
AATTGCACCTGGCCCCTGCTCTGGTCTGCCAGTGTTCCCTCTAACGCACCCTGGCTGACGATCTCACCCATGACGGGTAGTATTAAAGGAAGCGGTCAGTCTGCCAGTTTCAATGTCGCTGCGAATACTCCAGGGTTGCAGACCGGCATTTACACCACCCAGGTCACAATCTCCGCGACCGACAGCGCCGGCGTAACAGCCCAGGGCAGCCCACAGACCTTCTCTGTGACGCTAACTGTACTGCCTCCCCCCTGCACAATAGTGCAGGCGATTGCGTCTCTCACCTTCAATGTAGCTCAGGGTCAGACATCGTCAACCGCGCAGAATGTGTCGCTCAGTGAAACGGGCAAGTGTTCTCGCCCCATCACCTGGTCGACGACAGGAGATGCTAATAGCAGCGCATGGCTGGTCCTCACTCCGCCATCACCGGATACAGGAAGCGGCAGCACACTCAGCGTGAATGTCAATGCCGCAAGTATGGTGCCTGGCACATCTAACGGCACTATTACAGTTTCTGCATTTGATCGCACTGGAGCCGCCGTGCTGGGTACATTCACTATTTCCGTGACCATAAACGTCACCGCTACAGTGAGCGGGACAGTTGTTGCCTGCTCTGGGCCTACTCCTCCTTGCTCGACACCGGTGCCTTTACCGTTGGCTTCACTGACCCTGCTGAACGGCTCAGGGGTGACAGTGGCCACCACTACAGCTGACAGCTCAGGCAATTACACTTTCTCTGGCCTGGCTCCCGGCAGTTATACCGTCAGCATTAGCGGCACCGATAGCAACAATATCCACTACTCAACGACGGGTATCCCACTGACTGTGAAGGCCAATATGCCAAGCTTCACGCTCCAGGTATTTCCTGGCTAAGCAAAGTCCTCTTGCGCTTTTATCGATAGTGTGTAATACTATATCAACATGTATCATTGTATTGTCCTGGCATATATAGGCAATTATCGGATTTGAAGAATCGTTCCTTGCTGCGTTTATCCAGGTAGGGAAGTCTAACATATTTGAAACGCCAGAACAGCGACCAACCTGGATACCTAAGGAGAACGGCATGGAGACCAAACGCTGTCAGCGATGCCATAAATTGTTGCGAGCCGATGCGCCAGTGTGCAATCGATGTGGAGGGCTTGACTTCTTGCAGGTGACGCACGCCCGAAGCGGGCGTACCGGAGCAACAAAAGAGCCGCCATCGATCCCTTCCAATCCTCCTGCATCTCCGCATCGCGCAGGTCATTATTCCGGATTGCATCCTGAAGATCAACCATACCAGTCGAGCTTTTTACCGGTGCAGCGTCCCCCTGCGCCAACTCACCACATCTTCGAGGAGGAAGCGGACCAGTTTTCACCTTCAAGGGCTGTAGATTCATCACTCACTCCCGCGCCTGTCCCTGCACCAAAGCGCCGTATCGCATCTTTCTCCCCATCCGCTGAACCAGGGCCGCAGCGCAGCTTACAAACCAATGGACAAATCATTCACGCTCCCCAGGTACGACAGTATGAAGTTGAGCCTGAACGGGATGAGCAGTATAAACAGGGTGAAGCGTACCACACCTATAGTCCCACGCAGTCTCCCATTACCCCCGAGCCATTACCGCTTGAGGTCGTAACTCCTTTGCAAAAACGGAGAGTTCGAGGGCGGGCCGTGCCAATTCTCTTGATTACCTCGTGTGTTTTGTTTCTGGTGGCAACAAGCATTCTGGCGTTTCTGCTGCTCGATAGCAGGCCGACAACAGCGCTGAAGCCGAAACTATTTGCTGAGCCAAATTCTCTGCGCGCAACCGATAAGCTGGAGCTTTCCGGGAGCGGATTTCGGGCCAATGCCCTTGTGAAATTTACCCTCGATGCCTCCAACATTCCCATTTTGCAGGTATCAGCCTGGAGTACAGGCAACTTTTCCGTACAGCTTACCATCCCCGATAACTGGGCGCCGGGAACGCGTATGATCTATGCTACAGATCAGGATAATAACAGAGCCTCGACTGCCATTACTATACAATCAACGCCACCCACGCCACCACTTTTGCAATTGACGACTACCAGCATTGACCTGGGCGCGGACAGTTCCAGCGTCGTCTCCCGTAAAGATTTTTCGCTCACCAACGTCGGCGGCAGCCAGGTGAATTGGCAGGCAAGCAGCGATTCACCCTGGCTGACAATCTCGCAGACAAAGGGAACGTTCGCGGGAAGCCAGGTGGTGACCATTGTGGTTGACCGCAGTAATCTCAGCCCTCAATCGTATACCGGTCATATTACCTTCACAGAGCAGGGTGGCAACAATAAACCGCTGGTATTGACAGTCACCATGGCGGTCAACCCTGCCTCGGCGAACCTGGTCCTGTCGAATGCGGCTCTCACTTTTAATGGAACACCGGCACAAAATCCCGTCAATCAGAGTATCACCATCCAAAATACAGGCGGTCAGCCACTCGATTGGACCGCCACGGTCTCTACCGTCAGTGGTGGTAACTGGCTGGCACTCTCGCCTACCAATGGGAACCTGCCACCTGGAGGTCAGGCTACGATAACTGTAATCGCCGGTTCGCTTGGATCGGGAGTTGGCAACTACCAGGGAACGCTCACTTTTAGCTATGCCGGGGCAACGGCTACACCCGTGATGGTGACAATGATAGTTAGCCCGCCGCCTGTCGCGAAACTGGCTGTAACGACGAACAATCTCACCTTTAACGCGATTCAGGGGCAGAACCCACTCCCACAGAGCTTCACAATTTCCAATCCGGGTAATGCACCCTTGAACTGGGGTATTACTGAAGATAAAAATATCACACCCATCGCCACTGTCTCACCATCACGCGGTGCGCTTGCCGCATCCGGCAGTATCACGATTACTGTTACACCCATGATTACCCAGGTAACTGCGGGAGTGGTGGATGGGTTTATTACGATAGTTGATACCGATGCAGGATCACCTGTGAAGAGCCAACAGGTCAAAGTGACATTTACCATCGTAAACCAGGCGGTCATCGACGTAGACTCGAATCAGATAGCCTTTGACCACAATAGTATTATTACGATATCTACTCAGTCGTTCCTCATTACTGATAGAGGTTCCGCGCCCCTCAACTGGACGATACAGATCTCGAATAGCTCTCCTATCTCATGGCTTTCGGTAGATAATTCAGGTGGTACACTGGTTCCTAGCGGACTTGACTTTGTGAATGTGACGTGTGATAGTACGCACCTGTCTCCTGGTACCTACAAGGCGACCTTGCAGGTGAAGGATACGGACGCGGGTACGCCGGTGACGCCACAAACGATCACAGTGACCATAACTGTGTCGTAAAGTGCGTTGACGCTCTTTACTCGCTGTGCTACACTCCTAATAAGAGAGTCTGTGGAGGCCGTATTGTTTTATTTGGCCTTATTTGGCGCCTCCATGAACACCTACATCATCATCGCGGAGGATTGAGCTGTGCCAACTATTACTTTTGTGCGTGAGAATCTACAGGTAGAAGTGCCAGAGGGCGATCATGTCCGCTATCCGGCGCTGGAAAACGATGTACCTGTCTACTGCGGCCTGTGGAAATTTGCCAATTGTCACGGTAACGGATTGTGTGGGACTGATCGTGTCGCCGTTTCACCCACAACTAATACGAATACGCTGACCTTCATGGAGAAATTCTGGCTGCGCAATGACCTCAAAAAGAATCCTAATATACGGCTGGCCTGCCAGGTTGAGGTTTATGGGGATGTCGACGTTGAAACGCGATGTTCTTAGCCTCTACAATCCGTTGGTGGCATTCGGGTTTGGCTCGACGACAAAATAGAGCTGAATGGCAAGTTGTCCGTTCCAGTAGAGTTCTACCATACCTTCGGCAGGTCTCGCATAAATCTCAGTCGTGTAAGCGCTGACCCCATTTTTTGCGTAAGGAATGTTGAAAGGTTTGGTCACATAGATCAGATTACCCATATACCACTTGAACGTTACCACCCCCGCTTTGGGCGCATGCACACTGTAGGTAACGTAAATGGTATCACCCACCTGAAATTTATTGGTTGGGTTGCGCGGTTCACTGGTCGTCGGCTCAATACTGGAAGCAGTAGTGGCCGAATTAATAATGGAATGGGCTGGCCCAAATGTGGCAACTGCGCTTGGGTTTGGTAGGGGTGTTGCTTGCGAAGACTGGATATTTGCAAAGTGTGGATCATAGAGCTGGCGCAAGAACGTAAGCCTTCCAGTTACTTTGGCGTAATAGGCAGTTCCGCCACATAATAGTCCGATGACCACGAAAAAGCTGATGAACCCGCTTATGATGCGATAGCGGGGGATAATAGGGCGGGGTTTGGTATACATCGGGGGCACGTAAATCGTGCCTTCTTCCCGGCTTCTGCTAACTGGATGGTAGTGAGATCGGGAGACATCATCACAGGAAAAGGCAGTTGTCCTCCAGTGTATGGTACGGGGAGCATTGTAGCCTGTTGCTCGTTCTGGCTCACGTTTTGAGCGCCTTGAGTCTGTATGCCCTGCATTGATTGTGGAGCCATTACCTGCGCCCACAGCGAATTATCATGCGCTTGAAATCCGTTGGGAGGAACCGGATTGTCCCATTGGCCGTTGGAGTTGGATGTCATTGGCTCTCCCCACGTTGCCGGTGAAAATGAAGCGTAATCGCCGCCTCCCTGCCCTCTAACCAGTGGTGAAGGCGCAAAGCACTGTGGACACGGTCCGGTATTTTCAGGCCGCACGATATGACAAGACGGACAAAGCATACGTATCAATCCTCGTTTTTGCTACAACCCCATGACTTTCTAGTCAAAGTAACACCATCATCTGTGGTGGTCAAGTTTCGACGGCAAGCGTAGGGCAAAATGGCTATAGCTCGTTCTATATAAACGTGTTGCAGTGTATATCTTGTATGATCCTGGGCGATATAGGGCAAGGTGGGAGGCTTGAATCCTGCCATGTAGACGTGCTACCATTGTTTTATGCCAGATATACTCCTTGCTTTCAGATGAGAAAGATGCGGTAATATCTTTCTAGCTGCGAAAGCAGCGTTCTGAATGCTTACGGATAATAGATATGAAGGTATAGTTGCCCAGGGAGTGCCTGGAAACATGGCAGAAACACAGGAACAATGGTATAACCGGCAGGCGATTGAGCAGCTGGCTCAGCATATTCCCTTTGAACGTGATACTGCCAGCAAAGCGGAGCAAATTGAAATGCTGCGGGGACTGGTGCTTCGTCATGGCCGGGAGATGGACCCTGAACTCTTTGGTTTTGAAGCGCGCAGCGAACTGATCCGCCTGGGCCTCTGGGATCGCATCGGACCGGCTTAGCCGTTGCCAGTAGCGGAGTATTATCCAGTCCAGTAAGGAAAGATAATCATGTCCGTAACGTCTCCTCAGAAGAGCATCGTGATTACTGGCTGTTCCAGTGGTTTTGGACGTGTTACCGCGCTGCACCTCGCGCGGCACGGCTGGTATGTGTATGCGACCGTGCGCAAAGAGGCGGATGCAGAGAACCTAATTTCCGAAGCCGCTCGCCTGGGCTGCAAAGACCAGCTTATGACGGTAGTCTGTGATATTACTTCTCCGGCGGACGTAGCGGCGTTGAGCCAGGTTGTAGACGAAACGACGCCCCGGCTGCAGGCGCTGTTAAATAATGCAGGGACCGCCTACGCTGCACCGTTGGAATTGCTGGCATTGGATGATTTGCGCGCGCAGTTGGAATTGAATGTGGTGGCACAGGTAGGTGTGACCCAGGCGCTACTGCCTTTGTTGAAGACTGCCAGGGGGACATGTCTCGCTCGATCACCTGGGCGAGAACGTTTCGGATGCGAAAGAGGCGGGCGCCGCTGCTCAGGATTATATTGCCATCCTTGATCGTATCAAGCAGGCGGGCGTCGATGCCAATATTTCGATTAAATTGACCGCGTTGGGATTAGATATTGATCGTGAGTTGTGTGAGCAGAACGTCTGCCGTATCCTGGAATACGCGAAACAGTTCCCTATTTTTGTGCGTATCGATATGGAGGGATCGGCCTACACCGAACAGACAGTGAACATTACGCTGCGAACGCACCAGCAGTTTGAACACGTAGGGACGGTCATCCAATCCTGTATGCATCGCAGCAAGAGGGATATTGAGCAACTCATCGCTCAGGGAGTGCGGGTGCGCCTGGTCAAGGGCGCATATAAAGAGCCGCGCGAGGTAGCGTTTCAGTTGAAAAGCGAGGTTGATCATAATTATGTGCGGCTGATGATGCCCTTGTTATTGCACGGAAACTATCCGGCTCTCGCCACCCACGATGAAGCAATTATCAATGCCACCTGCAAGTTTGCGCGTGAAAACGGCATCGATAAATCAGCCTTTGAATTTCAGATGCTCTATGGGATTCGCCGTGATTTGCAGGAAAAGCTGGTCAGCCAGGGGTACAACATGCGTATCTACGTCCCCTACGGTTCGCAGTGGTATCCTTACCTGATGCGCCGTATGGCAGAACGCCCGGCTAACCTGGTATTTGTCATGAGCAATGCAATACGCCGTTAATTGATCAGACCGAGATCAATGGAACCGCCAACAGCGCTATCACTATGCCGATACCCTGGATGCGCGTCACACGTTCTCGCAAAACGAGCGCGGCCAGCAGCACCGTCGCTGCCGGATAGAGGGAAGAGAGAACGGCTGCGACATCGAGACGACCGCTATGCGCGGCCAGCACGAAGAAAGCATTGCCAACGGCGTCCAGTATGCCCGCGAGCAGCACAAGCGGAGCAACGGCCATCTTGGGAAGCACCGGTTGCTGCCGGATCCCCACCATGAGCAGCAGGAATAGGACCGAGGTGAAGCGCGCAGTCGCCAGGGGCCAGAAGGTGGAGGCGGAGTTAACACGGCTGATAAGGATAAAAAAGCAGCCAAAGCCACATCCGGCCAGCAACGCCAGTCCGATTCCCTTTGGACGTCCTTTTGATCGTTCTGGACGTGAAATGAGCCCTATCGCGAGCAGAGCCAGCAGAAAGCCACCCAGTTGTATAACGGTGGGTAGTCCTTCTGTAAATGCGCTGAAGAGCACCGGTAGGGCGGCGGTCAACACCGCGGAAATGGGAGCGGCAATACCCATGCGCCCAATTGACAGGGCTGAGTAGAAGGATATCAAGCCTATTGCCCCGGCCACTCCTGCAAGTCCTCCCCAGACGATGTCGATAGAAGAGGGAACGGCTTCTTTCCAAACCAGGGCGAGCGCAGCCAGCAGGAGGAATCCGACCGCGTAAGCGGCTATAACCACGCTCGAGGCGTTGGCGCGGCGGGAGGCAAGTCCGCCATTAAAATCGCCGCTCCCCCAGCAAAGAGATGCGGCGAGGCCGAAGATGACGGTAGCGAAGGCGCGATTCATGGGTGTATCCTCATTCTCTTCTTAGCCAGAAACGATATAATATTGAAACAAGACTAACAAATCGGAGAAGAAGATTATGCCTGTATTTCCATTTAACGGCGTCTTGCCAACTATCGCGGAGGATGTATTCATTGCCCCAGGTGCAATGATCATCGGCAATGTCACCATCCAGGAGGGCGCGAGTATCTGGTATAACGCGGTGGTGCGAGGTGATACCGCACCCATTGTGATTGGTCGACGCACCAACATCCAGGATAATTGCACGCTGCACGTGGACGCGGATGCGCCTCTGACGATTGGCGAGGAATGTACGGTTGGACACGGCGCGGTTGTGCACGGGGCAACCGTAGGAGATCACGTGCTGGTAGGCATGAAGGCCGTCGTCCTTTCGCATGCACGGGTCGGCGCGGGTACGATTATCGGCTCCAGCGCGCTGGTTGGGGAGCGCAAGGTGATACCGGAGGGGGTGCTGGCAATTGGCGTTCCCGCGAAGGTGGCGCGTGACCTGACGGCTGAAGAAGCGCAGCATATCGTGACGAGCGCGGACGGCTATTGCCAGCGGGCCACTCTGCATAAGCAGTCAATCCAGCTGTGAATATTATTGCAACGTGACCACGAATTGTGCCTGCACGGGCGCAGAGTTTGGACGCTGGATGCTCAGAGTGACGTCCCAGGAACCCGCCATTGAAAAAGCCTGGCCCGCACTGAACACGGCCACGTAGGTCGAACTGCCGTCCTGGGCGAGCAGGTCTTTCCGGGCTGTTCCCATATTCATCAACTCCATATTGGTGGAGATGCGCACATGCGCGTCAGTCACCGGGGTACCGCTGTGATCCTTCAAAGTGATTATGACCGTGTTCGATGTATCGGCTTGTGCGGGCACTACCTCTAATGAGACCGAGAGATTGCCGACCTGCTGCGTCTGGGTAGCCTGCCCGTTCGTGGGATGAGAGCTGATTGCGCC